>CAYGTG010000079.1:11486-14751 GCA_964352485.1 uncultured Nannocystaceae bacterium
CAGCGTCGATCCGCACGTCATGGTGATCAACGTCGAGCCACCGGCCCACCCCTGCGACTTCGACTGCGCGCTCTTCCAGACCTGCAACGCCCAGCCCGACTTCGTGTGCGGGTCGGTTGTCGAGCCCGCCACGTGCGAGGAAGCGCTCGGCGCCGGCGTCGGTGCCCCGTCCTCCAGCGACGACTGCGGGTTCACCAGCGGGGGTCGGTTCATCGACGGAACCCAGCCCGATCTCGACAGCGCACTGAACTGTGCGTTGGCGGTGGGAACGGGCACCGGTTCCGGCACCGAGCTGACCATGCAGGCGATGGTGGAGGCCGTCGACGGCCCGGCGCTCACCCAAGACTGCAACGATGGTTTCCTTCGCGACGACGCGCTGCTGGTGATGGTCTTCGTCACCGATGAGGACGACGACGCCGCCGACTCCTCCGGAAACCCGGCGAGCTGGAAGGTGCAGCTCGTCAACGCAAAAGGCGGCGCAGAGCAGGACATCTTCGCGCTCGGTCTGTACGGGGACAACGAGTTTGCGACCCCGACCTGCCTCGAAGAAGCCGAGTACAGCGTCCGCTTGTCCTCATTCATGGGGCTCTGGGGCCCGCGAGGCCAGACGGGCAGCGTGTGCGCACCCGACTACGCCCCCTTCTTCGAGGAGTTGCTGGGCTCGGTGAGCGCGGCCTGCCCCTGAGCATCATTCCGGGGTCTCGCCGGTTGTCGCTCTCACCGCGCTCGTGGCAGGCTCCGGGGCGTTGATGCGCTCCGACAAGACGAACAGCGTCCCACCAGGCGCCGGCCGCGGGCACGGCCGTCGCTGCGGCTGAACTGAGGGGGATCTGTGGAGCTGCTGTGGATCGGCGTCGCGTTCTTGCTCGGCTTCCTCGCCAAGCGCCTCGGGCAGCCGCCGCTGCTGGGCTTCCTCGCCGCTGGCTTCGTGCTGGAGCTGCTCGGGTTTCGCCCCGACATCGCGCTCGAGGAGTTGGCGAACGTCGGGGTCTTGCTGCTGCTGTTCACGATCGGGCTGAAGCTCGACGTCTCCAGTGTGGTCCGCCCGGTCGTGTGGGCGGTGACGGTGCTGCACCTGATCGCTTCGGTCACCGTGGTCACGGGCCTCGTTCTGACGTTGGCCGCGCTGGGCGTTGGCCCCTTTGCCGGGCTCGACCTCGAGGTCGCAGCGCTGATCGGCTTCGCGCTGAGCTTCTCCAGCACGGTGTTCGTCGTAAAGCTGCTCGAGGAACGCGACGACTCGGCGGCGCTGTACGGCCGCGTCGCGATCGGCATTCTCGTCGTTCAGGATCTGGTCGCGGTCGGGTTCCTCGCGGCGACGGCCGAGGCGCAGCCGAGCCCTTGGGCCTTCGCGCTGATCGGATTGATCCCCCTGCGCCCGCTCTTCCATCGCGTGCTGTCGGCGTGTGGCCACGGAGAGCTTCTGGTGCTCGGGGGTCTGGCCGCGACCCTCGGAGGCGCCGGGTTGTTCTATGCCCTCGGCCTCAAGGGAGATCTGGGCGCGTTGGTCGCGGGGATCTTGCTCGGTGGCCACCCCAAGGCCCAGGAGCTGTCCAAGTCGCTCTACGGCATCAAGGACGTGTTCCTGGTCGGCTTCTTCTTGTCGGTCGGGCTCACCGGACTGCCAACGCTGGAGAACCTGGTGGTCGCCCTCGGTCTTCTGGCACTGCTCCCTCTCAAGGGCGCGCTGTTTCTTTTCCTGGCCGCCCGCTTTCGCCTGCGCGCACGCACGAGCCTGATGATTGGGGCGGGCCTGACCCAGTTCAGCGAGTTTGGGCTGATCGTCGGCGCGGTCGCCGTCAGCCGGGGCTGGCTCGACGCGAGCTGGCTGGTCAGCCTCGCGCTGTGTTTGGCCCTGAGCTTTCTGGTGTCGTCTCCGCTCAATCGCTGGGTGTTCGATCTGTACGCACGCTTGCGACCGATGCTCGCGCGGATCGAGACGAGTGCCCATGTCCCCGAGGAGGAGGCCGTCGACGCCAGTGGGGCAAAGATTCTGATCTTCGGCATGGGTCGCGTCGGCGCCGGTGCCTACGACGCGCTCGTAGCCCGGGGAGAGACGGCGATCGTAGGCTTCGACATCGACGAGCGGGTCATTGAGAGCCACCGCGAGGCCGGACGCGATGTGCGGCGAGCAAGCGCGACCGACGTCGATTTTTGGGATCGGCTCCACGTCGAGCGTGAGCAGGTCAGGCTGGTCCTGCTTGCGATGTCGAGCACGACCGAGAACCTGACGGCGATCGCCCAGCTGCGCATGGCGGGCTTTCGTGGGGTGATCACGGCGGCCACGGTGTACGACGACGAGCTCGCCGCGCTCGAGGCCGCTGGTGCCAACGCGGCGTTCAACCTGCTCGCCGAAGCGGGGACCGGCTTTGCCGACCACGCACTCGCGCACGTCGCGAAGGACGAGTGAGGCGCTGTGACGACGCTATGAGATGTGCTCTAGTGTGTCCTAGGTGCTCGGAGCCGAAGATGTCACGCTGCGCGGCGATGCTGCCCCGGCGCCCGCCTCGGGCCCAGGTGCAGCGCTGCGCCGGGGTGCGTCGGTCGGACGCTACGTGGTCCTCGAGGAGCTGGGCGCGGGTGCGATGGGGCGGGTGTACTCCGCGTATGACCCTCGCCTCGACCGTCGCATTGCGCTCAAACAACTTCGGCTTGAGCACTACACCGAGGCCTTGCGCGAGGGCGCTCGCCAGCGACTGCTTCGCGAGGCTCAAGCGCTCGCCCGACTCGAGCACCCGCACGTTGTGGGCGTTCACGACGTGGTCTTGCAGGGCGAGGATCTGCTCGTCGCGATCGAACACGTCGATGGGGCAACGCTGCGGGACTGGGCAACCGATGAGCGCTACGACTGGCGCGCCCGCGTTGCCGTCTTGATCCAGGCTGCCGAAGGGCTCAGCGCGGCGCATCGCGCCGGAATCGTCCACCGCGACTTCAAGTCCGACAACGTCATGGTCGACACCGCTCGGGGAGCCAAGGTCGTGGACTTCGGCCTCGCCCGGGCGCTGTCCGCAGACAGCAGCCTCGAGGCGTCGGCTGCAGATCTCTGCGCGGCGTCGGTGGAGCGGTCCGGCTCTCCTTGGACAACGCAAACCGAAGCCGGGGGCGTCGTCGGAACCCCCATGTACATGGCGCCCGAGCAACTCGCCGGGCACCCGGCCACGGCGGCCTCCGACCAGTACGCCCTGTGCGTGACCTCGTACGAGGTGCTCTTTGGACGCCGGCCTTTCGAGGCCGGCCCCCTCATTCAGCTCGCCGACGACAAGAC
>CAYGTG010000080.1:0-14672 GCA_964352485.1 uncultured Nannocystaceae bacterium
GCGGGGGGGAGGGGGCTAAGCCTCGTCCTCAGGCACGTTGCGCAGGAAGTTGGCGACGTGCGCAAAGCGTTCATCCAGAAACGCCCGTACGTCTCCCGTGACGCCGCGTTCGTCCAGGGCTGTGGTCATGGCGCGCAACCACGCATCGCGCATCGCGAGGTTGATCGGCACCGCCCGGTGTCGCATCCGCAAGCGCGGGTGTCCAAACCGCTCCATGTACTCCTGTTCGCCACCGAGCCACCCCACCAGGAACAACCCGAAGCGCTCGCGGGTCGCGTCAGACACTTTCCCGGGCGCCGTGCAGTCGTGCACTGCGGTGAGCTCGGGCTCGTCTCGCTCCATTGCATCGTAGAAGCGGTTGGCGAGCGTCAGTACGGCGTCGCGGCCACCGAGCAGATCGTGGGGCGTCGGGTCCATGCGGCCCGAGTATGACAGCGAACGCGCCGAGAGCAGAGTGCTGGGCGCTTGTGCTCGAGGCACGACAAAGCCCTCGTCGACGGCGTCGAGCGAGGGCTTTGGAGTCGGGGTTTAGGCTAATCGAGGATCGTGACCTTGACCATCTGAACGGGCTCGACGGGACGGTCGCGGCCGTCGGTCGGGGTGGTCTCGATGGCGGTGATCACGTCCATGCCTTCGATGACTCTCGCGAACACCGGGTGCTTGGACTGTCCGGGGGTGAACCAGTCGAGGAACTCGTTGTGCTTGGTGTTGATGAAGAACTGGCAGCTGCCGCTGTTGGGTGCGCCGGTGTTCGCCATCGACAGTGTGCCGGGCTCGTTGGAGTACTTGGACGTGTGCTCGTCCTGGATGTTGCCCTCAGGGCCTTTGCCGGTGCCTGCGCTGCCGCTGTTGGGATCGCGGCTGTTGGGGCATCCGAACTGGCACATGAAGCCTTCGATGACGCGGTGGAAGTGCAGGCCGTCGTAGAAACCGCTCTTTGCGAGCTGGATGAAGTTGCCGGCGGTGATCGGGTTTTCGTCGGTGAAGAGCTCGATCTTGAAGTCGCCCTTCGAGGTCTGCAGCAGCGCTTGCGTGTTGGCCATGCGCGCCTTCTACCACGAGGTTGAACGCCTCGCCTCAGGGGAGCGGCGGGGCCTGCGAGAGCGCCAAACGCACGTCTGCGGGCGATTTCGCGGCTCGCAGGTCACTGAGCAGGCTGGTGTCGATCAGTCGCTGGGCGATGAGTGAAAGGAACCGAAGGTGGGCCTGACGATCGCCGGGAGGACCCACCAGGGACAGCACGACGTCGACCGGGGTTCCGCGTCCGTCGTAGTCCAGCGGCTCGCTCAGCACCACAACCGCGAGCTTGGTGCGCAACAGGCCGGGGACGGTGGCGTGGGGGATGGCAACGCCGTGGCCGACCGCGGTGTTTTGCGTGCGCTCGCGCTCCCACAGCAGCGGCTCGACCTTGTCCGAGATGATGCGCGGCGAAGCGCTGTCGAACAAGCGCGCGAGCTCGGAGAACAGGGCTTCCTTGGTGCGGGCCGCGACGTCGATCGCGATCGCGTCGGGCTCAGGAAGCTCGAGCGGGGCACCCTCATCCGCAGCGATGATGGATCTGTGTGCTGCGCGCTCCGGAGCCAACAGCTGCAGGACGGCGCAGTGGGCCGCCTCGGTGAGCCGTTCCTCGGGCGTTGCGTGCAGCAGGGAGCGGAGCGAAGGGCGCGTCTGGGCGCCGGTGAGCGCGAGGTCGTAGCGCGCCGTCGCGTGCACCAAGGCGTCGGTGGGGTCGCCGTCGCCGCGGATGATTTCGGAATGAGTCGGGCGCTGGCACAGCCGGCCGAGCTGGTGGTGATATTCCTTCAGCTCCTCGAGTTGTTCGTCCGTGGCATCGGTTGGGGCCACGTTCACGAAGGTGACCTCGGCTCCGTGAAGGCCCGCAAGAGAGTCGGCGGTCGTGGCGATGAGCCCATCGTGAGGCCCCGGTTGCGCGTACGCCATGATCCGGTGGATCGTGCGAATGCCGGCGTCGCGAAACACCGCGACGTTGCATGGCAGGTGGGTCGTGAGCCACTGCAAAGGGTCGCGGGCGATGAATCCACGTTCCGATCGATCCCGCCATCCGATCACCACCCAGCGAGAGTGTTCGAGGGCCGCGTGGTCATAAAGGGTGCCGCGCAGGTCCCGAGTGTAGACGACGTTGAAGTGCACCCGGACCTGGTGCTCGTCGGCCACGTGCATCATGCGTCGCTCGACGGACGCGACCCGGTCGTCGGTCCCGCGCGCGAGGGCGGCGAGATCGGTCTGCTCGGGGACTTCTTCGAGGTGCAGGACCGACAGATCTTCGCCGGGGGTCAGGCTCATGCCCAGTTTGAGCAATGCTTCGGACGAGTGCTCGGTGCCCAACAACGCGACGGTGGTCTGGAACGCATGTCCACCCACGGTCGCGCCTTGTTTTCGAGTGTCGGCCAGCAGGTCATCTCGGCTGGACATCTGCCGCAACAACCCGAGTCGGTCCACGCGGCGGTTGCCAAAGCCGAAGTAAAGTCCCGCGCCGGCGACGAAGGCGATGCCGATGCCCAGCAGCGGAAAGGAGCCGAGGCTCACCAGAACGCCGCCGCCGGCGACGACGCCGAAGATCTGCAAGAACGGGTACAGGGGCGCGCGAAACGTGGGCTTGTACCACTTGGCGCGACTCTCTCTGAAGACCAACACCGAGACGTTGACCGCCATGAACGCGGCGATCATGAACGCGCTGGCGAGCTTTGCGATCTTGACCACATCGAGCGTGACCAAGAACGCGGCCATCGTCAGCACGGAGACGACGATCGCTGGCACCGGGGTCAGGTAGCGGCGGTGAATCTTGGACAACGATGCAGGCGCGAGCTTGTCGCGGGCCATCGCGAACGGGAAGCGAGACGCGGCCAGCAGCCCCGCGTTCGTCATCCCGAGCAACGCGAACACGGCCGTGACCGCCAGCGCAGTCACTCCCCACGGCCCCGCGACCGCGCCGGCAAGGGTGGCAATGGGGGTCTCGTCGCCGACGAGTTCCTCCGGCGAGAAGCCGCGAGAGAGCACCCAGCCCAGACCTGTGTATAGCGTTGCGATCGTTCCCAGGGAGATCAGCATGCCAGCGGGGATCGTTCGTGAGACGTCTTTGACCTCCTCGGCGATCGCGGCGATCTTGGTGACGCCCGCGTACGAGATGAAGACCAGCCCGACCGCAGACGCGAAGCCCAGGGATCCGTGGGCGAAGAACTCGATGTCGTCGGTGCGCGGAGGAAGCCGGACCGCGCCCCCCACCAGCAGCGCGACCAGAGCCACCATGCAGGCTGCGACGATGTAGGTCTGCATGGCGCTCACCCGGCGCACGCCGATCACGTTGAGGCCGGCGACCAGTGCCAGCAGGACCACACCGACGGCGGTGGTTGGAACCTCGACGATCAAGGTGAGGTAGCTGCCGAGGACAGCCAGGGCAAACGTGCTCTTGAGCAGCAGTGACAGCCACAGCCCGAGACCCGCGACCGTTCCCGCCAGCGGCCCCATCGCCCGCTCGATGTAGAGATAGGCGCCGCCGGAGTCGGGCATCGCGGTGGCGAGCTCGGCCTTGCTCAACGCGGCCGGCATCACGAGCAGCGCCGCGACCAAGTAAGCCAACCACAAGGACGGGCCCGTGAGTTGAGCCGCGACGGCGGGCAGGACGAAGATCGCACCACCGAGCATCGCGCCCACGGAGATCGCGACGACGCCGAACAGACCGAGGCTGCGTTCCAAGGACGCCACGGCGGGAGGGTAGCCTGGAACGGCGCGCGCGACGGGAAAGAGGCCCTCGCGGCGCGCCGAGCACCGCCGAGGCCCGTCGGGCGCGTAGCCCTCCTGGCAGGCGCCCTGTTCGACCGCTCGGGAGGTCCGATCCTGGTCGCTTCCGACGAACGCCGCCGAGCACACGACCGTGCCATCGAGACGCGCGACCTTCAGTCGCAGGGGAAACCCGTGCAGCGCGATCGGGGCGAAGGGCTCGAGCCAGGTCGCGGCGTAGGTCCACCGACCGCGTCCGGCTTTCGTGACGTACAGGACCAGCGCGTCGCCCTCGTCGTCGTCGAGCGGCTGCCAGCCCGCCTCGGTCTTGACCTCGACCTGGAGGCGAGGCGTCGTGGGTCCGTCGGCGCGCTTGGGCCAGTGCGCGCCCTCGTCCTCGAAGCTCAACGTGACCGACGCGCTGAACTCGAGCGTGTCCGCCACGACCGCAGAGGCCTTCTTCGCCGGGCGACGGAGCTTCCGGCGAAGCGCGGGTAAGGAGGTCTTGCCACGCCCCCGGTAGTCGTAGGCACCCACACCCTCCACCCGCGGTTTCGCGACGAGGCCCTCGGCCGACTCCGCCAGAACCTCCCCCGCCAGCCGGCCATACATCATCGATGCGCCCTCGTAGTGCTGGAGGTCGAACTCCTCGGGGGTGGTGAAGTACGAGAGATACTCACCGGCCAACCCGATGCTGATCGTTGGGCCCGGCGTCGTTCGAGCTGCGTCCACCCGCTGCTCGATGCGTTGGCCCATGATCGTCGTGACCTCGCCGGGAAGGGTGACAAAGGACAGCGGTCCCAGCTGCACCAGGCCCACGGGGAGGACCGAGGGCAGGTGGCGCTTGGGGTGCACCATCGAGACGAGCGCGGGCGGCAGGGCAGGGCGCTTGGCTCCTTGGCCTTTGCGCCGCGGGCGACGAACCGTACGGCCTTCGTCAAACCCGCGCGAATGCAGCCGCGTACGTCCATCTTCGGCGCCGCCGAACTGCGAGCGGCCCGGCATTGCGGCGCGGGCGGTCGTCCCCGGTGCGACGGTGGTGGGAGCGACGGAAACCTCGGAGATCGGCGTGCGCGCAAGCCCGTAGCCCACGGTCCCACGCAGCGGGAGGCCCTCGGTGGCGATCGAGGCGACGACGGCTTCACCCAGGCCACGGCCCAGGGCCACCGTGGCGCCGCGACCTTGGGCGCGCCAGTTGGGCGAGATGTCGCCTTCAGGCCCGTTGAACACCGCGACGACCGCGTTGGGGTGGCCCTGCTCCGTCAGCTCGTCCTGGGCGCGGCGGCTCGCAACGCCGAACAGGTCGCCGTGATAGACGGGGGTCCGGTTGGGCATCGCGGTGGCGTGCACCCCAAAGACTGCCGCGACCGCGATGACCGTGCCCGAGTCGAGGTCGCGAGCGACGAGCGTGTCGAGCTTGGGATCGACGGCGTGGCAGGGGTCGACGCCAGACTCGACGTCGACCCATGTTGCGTTCTGTGGGTGCTCACATCCGGGCAACCCTGCGTTGGACTCGATCAGCGCCTTGGCTTCGGGGTTGTTCAGAATGGGCGCGAGGCTGCGGTTGCGTGCGATCGAAGGCACGGCCACGGCATGGTGCTCCAAGGTGGCCGGACGGCGCCTCGTGTACGCGGTCGCGGCCGCGGAAGCCAGGCGCGCGGTGAGCCATTCGAACAGCTCCGGGTCGAAGCCGGGCTCGGAGCCCGCGTGGTCGGCGTAGCCGGGCGCGGTGTGAAAGTGCCCCGGCCCGTGGTGGGTGTGGGTTGCCGCGACCACGACTTGTGCCCGGCCCAGCGCAGTCATGCCGTGCTCGGTCTGGAGTCGCTGTGTGATCGCGTCCGGCAAGCCCGCGGGGATGGCCCACAGATCGGCGGAGATCAGGACCACCGGAACACCGTCGCGGTCTTCGATCGCGATGGCCTGGGCCCGCAGCCGCGTCCACACGCCCAGGCTGGTCCGGGCTTCGATCGCGTGGCCGGCCATGCCGTAGCCAACCGGCGGCGTGATGTCGACGACGGACGCGCCCACGTGCCATGGCGCATCGGTGGCGGGCCGGGTCGGTGGCGCCGCCGGGGTGATCGCTCCATCGACCCGCACGCAGCCGAACCCGAGCAGCGCAGCGCACAGCCACAACCATGAACCTCGAGCCTTCATCGCCAGATCACCGTAAACAGCCCAAACCCCGCAAAGACGAAGAACGCCGCCGTGATCACGGGAATCCCGACGAGGCCCCAGATCGGCAGCCCCAGCCCCATCGTGTACGTCCCGCACACCAAGCACGTGACGGTCAGCGCCGTGCGAATCGAGCGAGCCGTGCGGGCGTTCGCGGAGCGCTCCTGCCGATCGAGCGTCTCGGCGTTGGTCCGAAACGTCAGCTTGCCCGCGCGAAGGTCCTCGATCACGCCCGGGAGCGAATGTGGCAGCGACCGCGCCAGCCGCGAGAACATCGAGAAGTCTCGGATCGCCATCTGCTTGATGCGCTCCGGGCTGTACCGGTCCGCGACCATCTGCATGATGTACGGCCTCGCAAGCTCGATCGGGTCGGTTTGCGGCGCGATCATCTTGGCCATGCCCTCGGTCGTGATGATGGCCTTGAACATCATCGTGAAGTCCGTGGGCATGCGGACGTTGTGCCGGGAAGCGCCCGCGACGATCTCCGAGAACAGCATGCCGATCTGAACCTCGGACATCGGCAGCCCCGACAGGTAGCGCTCGCCTAGATCGATCACGTCGGCTTCGAAGCGCGGGTAGTCGACGAGCTCGGACTTGATGGATAGATCGTAGAACGTGCGGGCAACGCCCTCGAGATCCTCATTGAGCACGGCGTGGAGGATGTCGATGACTTTGTCCTTCATGGCCGGCGACAAGCGTCCGACCATGCCGCAGTCGAGGACGCCGAGGCGTTGATCGTCCATCACCAGCACGTTGCCGGGGTGCAGGTCGCCGTGAAAGAAGCCGTCGATGAACAGCATCTTGTACGCCACCTTGAAGTAGATCTCGGCCACCGCGCTGACGTCTTCGCCGTCCTCGATGGCCTGGGCAAAGTTCCGCCCCTCGAGGAACTCCATGCACAGGACCTCTTCTGTGCTGAACTCTTCGTACACCGCCGGGAAGACGACCTGCGTATTGTCCTCGTGCGTGCTTCGGAAGCGATCGAGGTTGCGGGCCTCGATGCGGAAGTCGAGCTCCTGCAAGATCGACTTGGTGAAGCTGGTGATGGTCCCGCGTAGATCCATCGCGGCGGCCTCGGGGATGGCTTCCTCCAGCCAACCCGCCAGCGCGTGAAGGACCCCGAGGTCGCCGGTGATCTTGGGTTTCACGCCGGGCCGTTGCACCTTGAGGACGACCCTGCGTCCGCCCTCGAGCGTGGCGCGATGGACCTGCGCGATCGAGGCGGACGCGAGCGGTTCTTCGTCGAATTCGTCGAACTTGCTCCGCCAATCGCTGCCGAGTTCCTTGACCAGCTGCGACTCGATGTCCGCAAAGTCGACCCGGGTGACGTTGTCCTGGAGCGTCGCGAGCTCCGAGGTGATGCTCTCGGGGAGTAGATCGGTGCGGGTGCTGAGGATCTGTCCGAGCTTGACGAACGTGGGGCCGAGCTCGTTGAACGCTGCGACGAGTCGCTTGCCCGTGTCGGGGGAGGCGAGCGTGGCCTTGGTCAGCTCGCTGCCCTCGAACTCGACCTGCAGCTCGCGGCGCACTTTGAGCTGCCGGTACGCCCAGCCGAAGCCGTGGCGGATGAAAACGCGGGCGATCTCCTGAAAACGCGCCACCTCGCGGGCGCCCGTGATCAGGGCTCGCGACGAGCTCACCAAGGTGCGGAGCAACGACACTGGGCGGGAGGATAGCGCGCACTGGGGTGTCAGCGGTATGTTCGGCGTCTTGAACCGCTCGCTCCCCCTCACGCTCGCTGTTGGGTTGCTCGCCCTGGGCTCCTCGCAAGCTCATGCGTCGGGCCTGGACTCTCCCCAGGTTGGCAACGGGGGCAGCAGTCCGGTCACTGCGGATGCGGCGGCTGTGCACTGGAACCCCGGTCAACTGGGTTTTCTCGACCGGGGCTCGTTCGACTTCGGCGCGGGCCTCATCGTGGGCCGAATCGGCTATGAGCGTGAGCGCCAGGGGCAGTACCAGTTCTCCGACAACTTCGACTTCGCCGAACCCATCGCCCCTGCAGACCTCGATCCGGGGCGGACCGGTCCCACGCGGGCGGTCGGGTCCACCCCAGTCGGGCCGCTGGTCGACCTCTTCGTGGCCGCACCGGTGATCCCGGACCGTCTGGTCCTTGGCGGCGGGATGTACATCCCCTACGCCGCGACGCTCGACTTCCCGCAGAACGGCCCGCAGCGTTTTGCCCTGCAGTCGATCTTCTTGGTGTCGCTGCACACCACGGTGTCGGCCGCCGTGAAGGTCCACGATCGGGTCTCGATCGGCGCGGGAGCCACCTACGTGTTCTCGTTTCTCGAGCTGTCGAAAATCCAAGACTTCGGCTCGATCGGGTTGCTCAGTGACGCGCTTGCCGAGGATCCGATCGGCCAGGAGAACGACTTTGGCGTCAACGCACCCTCGACCGTCCGAGAGCTGGACGTCATGGCGCGTCCCATTTCCATCGAGCGGGCGATCTCCCACTCGCCCAGCTTCAACGTGGGTCTCGCGGTGCAGGCCACCGATCGCGTCAACCTTGGCCTCGTGTATCAGCACGGGTCGCGGCTGCGCTTCCGCGGCGACTTCCAGCTGGACCTCGACGACGACTTCTTCACCCAGGATCTCGCGTCCCAAGGGTTGCAGTATCCGGCGCTGGTTCGCGGCAAGACCGAGGTCGAGATGCGCCTGCCCAAGCGTATCACGCTGGGGGCGGGCATCGATGCCACGGACCGGGTTCGTATCGACGCCTGGGCGAGCTACGCGACGTACCAAGAGTTCGACGTCATCGACATCCAGCTGAGTTCGCCGCAGCTGGCGCAGCCCGAGTTGGGCGTGGGACCCGTGGCCAACCAGCCGCTGGTTCGTGACTGGCGGGGCACGTTCCATCTCGAGGTTGCTCCGCGCTTTCAGCTGACCGAGCGTCTGCGGCTCAATACGCTGCTGGGCTATCACTCACCCGCATCGCCCGACTCGACCCTCGACGTGGCTTCACCCGATGGCCACCGGATGGTGTTCGGCGGCGGCGTTGACGTCGGCCTCAACGATCGTTGGTCGCTGCTGGCCGACCTCGAGGGACAGGCGATCATCCCGCGGACGGTCACCACGTCGACCTATGACCTCGCCAACGGGCGATACTCGCTGTTTCTCGGCCAGCTCGGCCTGCACGCCAGGATGCGCTTTGGCGGCGCTGGTGGGCCCCAAAAGCCGAAATAGCGCTCGCACGCGGAGCCGTCTTGTACGAACATTGACCGCATGGGTTGGGCGGGTCTCGAACGGAGGTGGTGCATTGCGGCTGCAGCGTGGCTGGCCGCGTGTGGTGCCGACGGGCAGGGACTGGAGACCGACGGCGGCGGCCAGACCGATGGCGGCACCGAAGACGTCGGCGAGGGGAGCTCCTCAGACACCACCGGCCCCGCGCCTTCAGACTGGGGGCGCGAGCAGGAATTCGAGCTGCGCCTGGGAGACGACGACGTCCCGGCGCTGACGCTCTCGATGTCTCGGGACGAGGTGGCCGAGCTGTTTGGGGAGCGCGCCGACGAGGTCCTGCTGCTGGAGCTCGAATCGACCGCGCTCCTGGAGAACACGCTCGAAGAGGTGAAGCTCGCCTGTGGCATCGCCTGGCGGCTCGACAACGAAAACCCCAACCACGACTGTTCGGTTACCGCGCTTGGGCAGTCGTTCGAGGGACCCGACGGAACGTGGAGGACCTCGCCCGAGTACGCGATGATTCGCATCCTGACGATGACGCCGGCCAACGTCGACGTCTCGGGAACCAGCAGCTCGTCGTTGGCCAGCCTTGCTGATGCGCTCGGGGTGGGCGGCGGGTACTCGGAGATCCTCGCCGACGCGCTGGGGATCCCGCGAACGCAGGAGATCGTCAGTACCGACTCGTTGGTGTTCGCGTTTCAGCAGGCATTTGTCGGAAGCCACCGGGCTGTCTCCGAAGATGGAACGATCGCCATCTACCTCAGCGATGCGTTGGCCGACCTGTCCACGATGACGCAGGTGCTCGGCCCCGCCGCGCCGCATCCAGGCCTGGTCGACCCGGGCTTCGTCGTCTCAGGAGAGGTGTTCGGCCCCAACTTCGCGATGAACGCGGTGGCCGAGTCGAACCTGCGTCTGGTCGACGGCATCGACGCGGACAACGGCAAGGGGTTTGTGACGGTGGTCGAAGACCAGGTTGGTCCGACCTACGATGATGAGTTGGAGTTCGACTTCGCCGATCCCGAGCGGTTCTCGCTCGAGGGCATCGTCCCCAGTCTCGCCGTCGACATGCGTTTTGCGATCTCGGAGGCGGACGTGTTCGTCGACTCTTGCCTTGGCGTGCCGTGCAACTCGAACTTCCCCGACAACGCCGTGGGAGCGGGCAGCGTCTGGAACCTCGACCCGTGGACGCTCGAGTACAACGTCGCGCTCGCTGCCTACGAGGAGTACAAGGACCGCGAGTTCTCGGAGTCGTATCTGCTCGGCACTGCGAGCGTGGAGCTGGGGCAGAATGGAAACCCGCCGGGCTGGACCGAGTACTCGGTGCCGCTGGGCATCGGCAGCCCACCCGAGGACCAGTTCGTCTGGGAGACAATCCTCGAGGTCGCCCAGGTCTCGCTGCACAACGCTCCGTTCACCACGTTTGCCGAAGGGGAAGCGGACATTGCCTTCACGGTCGAGGACATCCCCATTGGACTCACCGGAGCCGAGGCCGCCGAAGCCGTGCGCCCGTTCCTGCAGGAGCAGGCGGCGTTGCTCTCGGACTTCATTCTTGGGGACTACCGAGAGGACAACGACCGCGTCGACCTGTATTGGCGGCGCGCCGAGAACGGCACCCCCTACTTGTTCTTCTCCGAGCCGCAGGACCTTGCCAGCACGGCCGACTACGCAAACGACAACCCTGGGTTCTTCGCCGCGGCAACGCTTGCCCCGGGCAGCAAGTTGAGCAACACCGAGGTCGCTGGACTCTCGGACACGGCCCACGAAAAGTATGAACCGCCCGCCGGCGAGAGCACGGTCTACTTCGCCGACGACGTGGGGACGGTCTACCGGCTTCGTATCGTGCGCGAAGGCGAGACGCTGCAGGTGTTTGTGGCGGAGGGACTGCAATGAATCGCTGGTCACGCGCGTGGGCCGTGGGTCTCTGCCTCGTCGCCGGTTGTGCCGAGCCCGAGGCGCTGGTGCCTGAGACGGGGACTTCGGTCGAGCTAGCGGTGGGCGAGACGCGGACCCTTGAGCTCCGCCATACCCGATTCGACGTCGAAGGATTCGTCGAGGAACACACCCTCGAGGACCTGCGGAGGATGCCGCGACGGGTACTCGAAGACATCTGGCTGCTCGACCTCGACGTTACGCCGCTGACCACCAACGCGCTCGAACAGCTGCGGGAACTCAGCGCCGAAGAGGCAGCCATGCAGCCGCAGGCCGTGCAGAACATGCGCACGCTCCTGACGCTGACGCCCGACAACGTCAATCTCGATGGCACGAACTTCGAAGAGCTCGCCGGGCTCTCGGCCGCGGTCGGCATTCCCACCGCGCGGGCGTTCGGAAACCTGCTCGAGGTCGAGGTCACCGACGAGTTCGTGCCGCCCGACATCGTCTCGGCGGTGATCGCCGACAACATCATCAGCACGCACCCCAACGCGCAGACCCGGCGCGGACCGATCACCGATGAGCATCCCGATGGTCTGTATCCGGTGGCTGCGAACTCCATCCCGCTGACCATGGCGGACGTCGTGACCAACTTCGAAGGGCTCTCGGATCGCTTTGGGCCCACCGGCGACCACCCGGGGTTCATCGTAGAGGCGCGCGGAGTGTCGGTCATCGAGGAGGACTTCAAGATGCGCTCGCGCGTCAACGTGAACGCGCTGCCCTACAAGGGCATCGACCTCGGGGACGTCAGCGAGGCATCGGTCGCTTCGGTGCGGCACGAAATCGACACACTCCACGACTACGACCGCGACGACTGGATCGAACTCGAAGGGCTGGTCGAGGACCCGCAGGTCGAGACGCTGACGATTCGAGTCGACGAGAACCCAAGCTTCATTCGTGGCGGCAGCTCGCGAGAACCCGAGGGCAGAGGCGACAGCCCCGTGTGGGCCAACCCGGTCTGGGAGTTCGAGTCGGTCCTGGCCGAGATGACGCGCCGCACGGTGGAGCGAATCTCGGAGCACTGCCACGACTACGACCTGGCCACCGGTGCCGTCGCGTTCTCCGCCTGCATCGACGGCGCGGGCTGGGTTACCCTCGAGACGTTCAACAACATCGGCTCGCCCCCGGATCCGGCCTATCTGTGGGACCTCAACCTCGAGATCGGGCAGGCCCGCATGCACGATGGTGGCCTGGCCGAGGGCGAAGCCAACGTGCAGTTCACCGTCGAAAACGTTTCGGTCGGCATTGCGCCCGATGCGTTGGTCAAGCAGCTCCGCGAGAACATCCGCGCCAACCCCGAGGCGCTTCGCGAGTTTGCGACCCTGCTGCTCGACAACGCCCAGGGCGACGCGGACATCTTCTACCGCCGCGACGCCGATGCGGACCGACTGGTCTTCATCGCCCCAAAGGACATCCGGCTCGACGACGAGGGTGCACCGGTTCGCGACTATGCCTATCCGTCCGTCGGTTTCTTCTCCGACGAGGGGCTCACGGACGCCGTGTCCCGCGAGGACGAGGAGGGTCGAGCGTCTGTCGAGATCGAGCCGGGCGACGTGCTCTACACCGCGGACGACGAGGGCGCCGTCTACCGTCTCGACGTCCGAGACAAGCCAGGGCGAGCGCGCATCGAGCTCGACGTCACGCGCGTTCGCTAGCGCGGGTGCAGCGAGCTAGGCCTGCAGCTGGTCCGCGACCTGGTCCCACAGCAGGGCGAGCGTGCTCGGGGACAGGTCGTAGAACGACAAGCCCACGACGCTGCGACCGGGTGCGCTGCCCGGTTCGACCCGGGCAACGAAGGCGTCAGGGTCGACCTGTGTGTCTCCCGTGCCGAGACCGAGCGCCAAGCGGACGCGTACGAACTCGCCCAGGCGCAGCGTCCCGGAGGTCTCGATCCCAAGACCTGCAATGCTGACGTCGACGATCTCGGCCAGCACTTCCCCGCGGCCCGTCGACAACGCGGCTTCTCCGGTGTGGCGAACGCGCTCGAAGGCGCGGCGCTCATCGCTATGGGGACGCGGAGGGATCATCGGCCTCGAACTGAGTGTTGTCCCATCATGAGACGTTTGCTTCGCGATCACGCCGAGAAACCGAATGGTTGATCTCTGCGTTGGCTCCGATACGTCGCTCGTGGGCGATGCGACGGCGAACGGGGTTCTGTATGGTCTGCCGATGGTTGTGATCGCGCACGAGAGCCGGCCTCGCGGAACGTTCACGTTCGCGCACACTCCTCGCGTAGGCGGCGGCGTTCCTCGATGAGCGAGCGCCCGTGCGTGGTCCTTGTCCGCCCCGCCGGACCTCTCAACGTCGGCCTCGTTGCGCGAGCATGCGCAAACTTCGAGGCCTCGCTCCGACTCGTCCAGTGCTCTGCCGACCTTCGCTCGGTGGAATTTCGGATGACCTCGGTGCACGCCGAACACGTTGTCGCGCAGATCGAGTCCTTCGAAACGCTGGCCGAGGCGGTCGCCGACCTTCAGTGGGTCGTCGGGACCTGCGGGCTGCAGCGGGACAAGAGGCTGCCGCTGTTGAGCCCCTCGGAGTTGACCGCAGCGGTGCCCAAGCGCAGCGTGCATCGGCTCGGACTGATCTTCGGCAACGAAGCGGACGGCCTGAGCAACGAAGAACTCGCGGCCTGCGACGCCTACGTTCGCATTCCAGCAGCGCAGCGTCAGCCGAGCCTCAACCTCAGCCATGCGGTGGCGGTGTTGCTGTCACGGTTGTACGCCGAAGGGGACGGACTTGTCGGCGAGGTCCCCGAGCATCGCCAGGACCGGGCCGCCTCCCGAGGCGAACTCGAGACGCTGCGTGAGCGCTGGACATCCTTGATGGATCAGCGCGGCTACCTGACCGGTGGAAACGAGGCGCGTTTGCCCGCGAGTCTCGATCGAATGTTCCGCCGCTTTGGCATGCTCCGCACCGATGTGCGGACGTTGATGGGCATGCTCCGTCACTTGAGCGAGGACGAGTAGACGCTCGCCTCAGCTCGGCTTCTTCTTCCCGCCGGTGTCTTCTTCAAGGGAGGCCAGGGCCTCGTGAAACAGGTCTCGAAGCTCCCGGGCCGAGGTCCGCGGAATGTGGAGCGGCGGGGCCTTGGGCTTCGGCGGGGCCTTGGGCTTCGGCGGGGCCTTGGGCTTCGGTGACATCTGGCGCCCCGGCGCGGCGCGTGGGGCCTGCGGAGCGGGGACAGCCTTGGGAAGCTCACGCGTGATCGCCTTGCTCGAGGCCTTATCCCTCGGTGGTGGTGCCGTCGCGGGGGGGGTGGGTCGCTTCGGTTGGGCGCGTGCGTGGGGCACGGTCACCGCCGGTGGAGCCTCCAGGCGGCTTGCGACACATGCCGCGATGCGGTGAAGCGTGGCCACAGGGAGCTGAAAGAACGATAGACCCAAGCGACTGCGCCCCGAGCCGATGCTTCGATGCACCCGTGCAACCAAAGCGTCTGGATCGACCCAGTCCGAGGTTGCGTCGTCGGGGCCCAGGGGCAGCAGTACCCGGACAAAGTCGCTGTTCCTCAACTCGCCGGCGATCTCGACGCCAAGGCCGCCCACGCTGAGATCGACGACTTCCGCCGCGACTTCTCCAAGGCGGGTGGAGAGCACGGCGCGCGCGCGGTACGGCGCTCGAGCGGATGCCCGTCGCTCGGAGCTCGGCTGAGATGGGGG
>CAYGTG010000081.1:0-14622 GCA_964352485.1 uncultured Nannocystaceae bacterium
GTCGCAGGGTCCGCGATCTCGTCTCCAAGCAGCGGGAGGGCACCCACCGCCAGTCGGTCGGCGATGTCGGTCTGGGGCGCGAGAGCGACCGGCGCCATCGGAAGGTGAAACTGCCCGGCCGCGCCGCGATGTCGAAGCGAGAGTCCTTCGACGAAGACCACGAGCTCGGGTTCTTCTCCCTCTGCGACCGGCAGCGTGATCGCGATTCGGGGCTCAGCGACGTGAATCGTACGAACGCCGAGCTGGGTCGTCCAACCGAAGGTGGGCGCCGAGGGGATCAAGCCCGCGTCGTCGAACAGCGAGATGGCAGCGCTGCTGGTGAGTGCGCCGCCGTCGGTGCCCGGCCGACGGCCTCCCAGCGCGGGGTCGGTGAGGAACGCCAGGCTCCGGCGAATCGAAGCCGCCCACACCGTGGTCGGGTCGGTCTCGTCGCTCTGCGATGGGATCTCCGGCAGCGTGCCCAAGCGGTAGCGAGGCGACTCGCCGGCGATCGACTCCGGCTGCACAAGCTCGACGTTGCACGCGAGGACGCAGGCTGCGATCAACGAGAGTCGTTTCATGTGTTCTCCTCGCCCGGGCTGCCCAGGAGCTGACGTTCGAGTGCCCGTCGTGCGCCGTCCACGTCTCGGGTGGACCAGGTCTGGACTGCTAGCACCCAGCCGCGGTCCGTTTCGGTGAGCGTTGGCCGAGACCCGCCGCGCCGGAACGGGCTCACGTGCGCCAGCCGCAGCAGCATCTCTCGGGCTTCGGGGGTGTTCGCGCTCTCCGTCGGCAGTGCGATCTCCACCGGCGCTGCTTGCTGCTCTCGACCCACCTGGATCGTCTGCGCCAAGACCTCCCGGTTCGGGACCGAGAGCGTGCCGCCGTCTCCGGCCCGAATCGCCGTACGCAGCAGGCCGATGTGGCGCACCGAACCGGCCGCGCTGGGGAGTCGGACCTGATCGCCTTCGCGGAACCGCGTCCGGTTGGCCAGGGCGACACCCGCCGTGAAATCTCGGACCCACGTGGGCAGCGCGATGGCGATCGCGAGCAGCAGCACGGCGAGACTTAGCCACGTGATGATCGGAGCCGCGAGCACGAGCTTGCGAAGAACCAGCAGGGTCAGGACCGTGATCAGCGTGATGTCCGAGATCGAACGCAGTCGAGCCAGCCGGCGGCTGCGGTCCCAGCCGAGCCGCCAAACGACCCGAGTCCCCGCAAGCAGGGCTCGCCGGAGCAGCCACACCAGCCCCAGCAGCAGCGCAACGTAGAGCACGAGCCGGGCATCGAGCCTTCCCTGGATGGCGGTGATCTCGTCGATCAGACGGTCGGTAAACGTCATGCCGCGATCTCCTCGTGGAACACGCCCGCGTCCTGCAGACCGACGGCGATGTCGTCGGCGAAGCTTGGGTCGAGCTCGTAGTGCCCGGTGCGCTCGGTCTCTCGAATCAGGGTGGATGCCATCGCGAAGCGGACCGCCTGCACCAGGTCCGTCTTGGCGAGGCCGCTGGCGTGGCCGAGCGAGAGGACCGTGCTGGGACCATGGCGCATCAGCGTCGCGAGAACGACGAGCACCGCGTTGGGGAGGCGCGAGATGAACGGCACGCCCCAAGCGAAGGCGTAGATAGGCTCGAGCATGATCGTCTCACCCTGGACGCCGGCGTGAGCGAGCCACAGCTGGAGCGCCCGCCTCAGGTTGCCTGCCGAGGCCGCCTCGATGTCCTGTGCGTAGCTGGCCCGTTCACTTCGTCGCAGCAGGCGGCGGCGCAGGTCGGCCCGCCAGTGGCGCGGGAGCTCCAGGCCGAGGCCAGCGAGCTCGTGGCGGGCCGCGATCGCGGCGTCGAGCTGTTCGGCCGAGGGGCGATGCAGGCGAACGATGCTCCCGAACGCGGACTCAATCGGCGCCAGCGCGCGCAGCACCTCCATCGATTCGGCCGCGACGGATGCCAGCCAGAACGTCTGCTCCGACTGCTCGGCCATGAAGCACAGGAAGCGACGGAAGTCCGCGATGCCTTCGCGCGATGGCGTGAACCACGTGTGCAGATCGTCGACGAGCATCACCGAACGCGTGTTGCCCATCACCTTTGCGAGCGCCTCGGGGTTGGGCTCGACGTCGAAGGTCCGGCCCAGCGCGTGCCAGATCGTGTCGCCGTGGGCCCCTGCGTGGCGGACCGTGAACACCCGGCGCGTGCTGAGCTTGAGCTGTGCGATCACCAGCGTCGAGGTCTTGCCCGAGCCCACCGGCCCGATCACCAGCGCGCCGTTGCCCTTGCGGGTATCGGACTGCCAGGCCCGCTCGGCCTTGACCGTGGCCCGCAGCTGGTCGCGATGCAGCGCGAACAGCCGCGGGTCGCGAAGGGGGCCGGAGGTGAAGAGCGAGGCGTAGATCCCTTCGACGCCCGGGGTTCTGCGCTTTCGCTGCTCCTCGAGAAGGGCCCGGACGCTCTGCGCATCGAGCCTCTCACTGCGCGCCCGCTGCCGGTAGCGCTGGGCGAGGTCGGCCGCTGTTCCGCCCTGAAGGAAGCGCGTCGCGCGAAGCGAGAGGCGCCGAACCGAGGCCACCGCCTCTTCGGCCAGCGAGCGGACCCGCTCCTGCCGGGTGGGGAGCGTCTCGATGTTGGAACGTTGGCCTCGTGCGACCGCGCGCGACGCTTCGACGAGCCGCTGGGACATCTCGTCGACGTCCGTGCTGAGCTCGTCGCGGACCCCACTCCACGCCAGGCATGGGCCCTCGGGAAGGGCCTGCAGCATGGTTCGGGCTCGGCCCACGGCCTCCTCGAGCCGAGCGAGTGGGTTGTTGTCGCCTTCTTCGCGGGCCTTCTCCGCGGTCTGGAATCCGAAGCTCACCAGGGTGGCCGCTTCGCGCATCGTGTCCCGGGCGGCAGAGAACTGCTCATGCACCGACTCGAGGCGCTGTTCGACCGACGGAAGCAGCCGCCCCGCGATCTGAATCTCCTTGAGTTCTCGGACGTCGACGGAGACGACGTTGACGGTGGCAGGACGCGGCGTGTCGATGAGATCGGCCAGCGAAGAGACGATCTCCAGGCGAGGCTCGCCGTCGTTGACGAAGGCCATCAGGGCTGCGAACGGCGACGATGTGGAGGTCGCGCGCCGCACCCGTGAACTCGCGGCGCGCAGCACCTTGGCTGCGGGCTTGGTGAGGACCGCGCCGGACTGGAGGCCGATGCGGGTCCACTGCTCGTCGTCGAGATCCTTGGGCTCGGGGAACTGGATCGTCCCCAGGCGGTTGAGCTCCTCGCCCACCGCCGTGGTGAGGGTTTCGAACGCGTCGTCGAGCGGGCGCGTGACATCGCTGCGCAGTCGCTCCTCGAGTCGGCCCTGGGCCCGTTCGACGGCCGCGACGAACTCCAAGAGCGTGACCGCTGCCTTTTGACGACTCGGCCACGCTTCGGCATCTTTGGCCATGCGAGCCAAGCTGGCCTCGATGTCGCGCTCCACCCGGCTGAACCGGACTTGCGCGCTCCCACCGGGTGCTCCTGAGGTCGCGAAGATCCCGGTCAGCTCGCGTGCTGCGGCCTGGGTCGCGGTCTGTCGATCCTCGGCAAGCTGCTGGTCGAGCGTCGCCTCGAGCGTCAGGAGCTCCCTGCGCGTCTCGTCCCACGTTGCCGTGCCCAGGACGGCCCGCTGCAGCGTCTCCAGGCATCGCGCTTCGTGGCGCTGCCAGTTTCGTTGGACCGACTCGGCGAGCTCGGCCATGCGTGGCTCGAACGCGTAGCGCACCGCGAGCTGGACCGGAACCTGGCGCTTGCGGTTGTTGCGGCCGGAGAAGATCGAGAAGAAGCTCGCGACTCGCTTGCGGACGCTGACGCGGATGTCGTCGAGATCGTGAACCGCTGCAAGTTCGGATTCCAGCGGCACGGTCTCGACCAGCGGCAGCGTCTGCGTGAAGTCGGACTGGTGAAGCAAGACGCCGCGAAGCGACTCGTTGTCCAGCGCGTACTGGCTGACGCGCAGCCGCTCGATCCGAGCAAGGACCTTGTCGGCGTCCGTGCCTGGACCACCCTCGGCCCCCGCAACCTGTCGGGTGAGTTCGGCGAGTTTGGGCCGAAACTCGTCCTGCAACCAGGGCTCCCATGCTTCGAGGTAGGCCGCTTGCGTGTCGGTGACCAGCGCGCGCAGACGCGGCGACGTGAGCGACTCGAGCCCCGGAGCAGCATCTTCGAGCGGCGCTTCCTCGGCGTCTGCGGCGGGCTGCTCGTCCTCCGACTGGATCTCTCCCGCATTGCGCAGGGCGATGCGCAGGGTGATCGGGCCGACCAGAAGGTTGATCGCCACGACCGCAATGCCGAGGTTGGCCACGACCATCGCGAGCTCGTCGACGAGGGCCTGGGTCTGCGCGTCCAGTCCGGAGAGTTCCGTGAACCTCCCCGTCGCCAGCGCGAGCAGCGTGAGCGCCACGCCGGCTTGCGGAAGGTAGGCGAGCCAGGCGAGGCGCTGGACCTTGGGGTCCTCGCCTCCGACCCGGCCCCCGAGGCGGGCCGCCACGAAGTACGCCACACCGCGAGCGCCGCAGACCAGCAGGGCTGCCGGCAGCACCGACCACGTGGCACCGAGGTCGATCTTGGCACCCGCATTGGTGAAGAACACGATGAAGACCGGCAAGGAGACGGTCTTGAGCGGCTGGAGCAGGTCGTGCTCAAGCTTGGGGGTCAGGTTGCGGACCATCATGCCCGCGACGATGAACACGAGCAGCAGCTCGAGGATGATGTGGTGCTCGGCTTTGAGGTAGACCGCGATCTCGGCCACCACCAACACCATGCCGGTGACGAACAGCAGCATCTCGGTCTTGACGAACCGCAGATAGGCGATGAGCAGCCCTCCGAGGACCGCGCCCGCGACGATGCTGACACCGATCTCTTCGCCGACGTGGATCAAGACCCCAACGCCGAGTTCTCCACCCGCCGACATCGCCAGCGCGGTGGCCAGGGCGATGTTGAACGCGACGACCACGACGACGTCCTTGGCGACCGCAGCACCGAGGACGAGCTCGGTCAGGCGTCCTTTCGCGTTGCTCTCGGAGGCGACCGCCAGGGCGATGGCCGGAGACGTGCCGATCGCCAGCGCGGCGAGCAACATCGCGAGGCCGTAGACCTGGGCGTCGTTGGAGAGGCCAAGCAGGTCGGTGAACAGCCCCATCGAGACGATCGATCCACCGACGAGGAGGGCGCAAAGCACCACCTTGATCCCGATGGTCGCCGCGAGGGTCCGGGTGAGCTTGGCCAGCCCCTTGAGCTCGAGCTCGAGGCCGGCGGTCGTGGCGATGAGCCCCAGCGCCAGCGTTCCGAACATGTTCATGTCGGCGACGACGGCTTTGGACAAGATGTCCGCCGCGTACGGGCCGAGCACAACGCCGCTGACGATGTAGCCGGTGACCTTGGGCAGCGACATGCGACCGCCAAGCTCCGCGATGGCGAATGCCGCCAGAATCACGAAGCCGATCGCGGCCAACGTGACCGACTGGTCCGCGCGCAGGGCATCGAGGCCCAGCATCATGGTCAACAGCGCTAAGACGACGAACATCCGACGCATGTCAACGCCTCCAAGTCCCGGTTGAGAAGATGGCGAAGAGCGCGAAGATCTCCAGGCGACCCGCGATCATGCAGACGCACAGCACGGCTTTTCCGGCGCCGTGAATGAACCCGAAGTTCATGGTGGGGCCGACCGCGTCGAGTCCCGGACCGACTGAGCTGAGGCACGCGACCGTGGCGCTCATGGCCGACATGAGATCGAGTCCGGAGAGCACGAGCAAGAACGACGCGATGGCGAACAAGAAGAAGTAGGCGGCGAAGAACGTGGCGATGCCGCCGGCGACGTCTTGGCTGACGGTGCCTTTGCCGACCCGAATCGCGCTGACCTGGTGCGGGCGCACGATGATGCTCAGCTCGCGGAGGACGACCTTTCCCAGGACGAACACCCGCGAGGCCTTGAGTCCACCCGCAGTCGATCCGGCGCACGCGCCCATGAACATGCAGCAGAACAACGCGAACCGAGCGATGTCTGGGTATGCGTCGAAGTCCTCCGTCATGAAGCCCGTGGTTGTCGTGACCGCGAGCGTCTGGAAGGTGGCGTGCCGCAGGGTATCGGCCCAGTTGCCGTGCCGGCCAAAGATACTGGCCGCGACGATGGCGATGACGATCAGGTTGACCGTCAGATAGAAGCGCAGCTCGTAGTTTCGGTAGAACGTTCTCCACTTGCGCCGGAGCAGGCCGTAGTAGAGGCCAAAGTTGAGCCCCGCGATGAGCATGAACGCGCTGATGATCCAGTCGATCGTCGGGCTCTGAAAGGCGCCGACGCTGGCACCTCTGGAAGAGAAGCCTCCGGTGCCGAGCGTGGACATTGCGTGGCAGATCGCGTCGAACAGGGGCATGCCCGCGAGGACGAGGAGCACCGTGCAAAGGGCCGTGAGGCTGCCGTAGATCCACCACAGCGCGGTGGCGGTTTGCTGGATCTTGGGCCGGAGTCCCTCGGTGGTGGGGCCTGGGACCTCGGACTTGAAGAGGTGCTTGGCGCCCACGCCCAGCTGCGGGAACACGGCGACGAACAGCACCACGATGCCCATGCCGCCGATCCAGTGCATGAGGCAGCGCCACAAGTTGGTCGCGCGGGAGAGACCATCGATGTCGGAGACGACCGTGGCGCCGGTGGTCGTGAAGCCAGAGACGGCCTCGAAGATCGCGCTGGGGACGTTTGGGATCGATCCCTCCAAGATGAAGGGGAGGCCGCCGAGGATGCCCAGTGCCAGCCACGTAAATCCGACCACGCCGAGCGCATCCTTGCGATGGATCTCGTGGTCCTCGTCGAGCTGACCGATGCGGCGCAAGGTGAGGGCGAGCGCGATGCAGCAGAACGTCGCCACCGCGTAGGCGGTGATGGTGCGAGGTTCGCCGTCGAAGATCGCGAGTCCGACCGGCGCCAGCATGAGCACGGCGACGGTGAACAGCAAGAGGCCGACGTAGCGGCTGACGACCCGGAGGTTCACCCGTCCTTGGTCTCCAGCCGAGTCACGCCTCGCTCGGCGCTGCGACGGTCACGAATTGGACAGGCGACGAGGATGTGCTCGCCCCCGGCCAGGATCGGGTTGGCTTCGGGGGCGATGGTGGGATCGGAGTGCGGCAGGACCCCCAGAATGCGGGTCGATGCGCCCAAAGAGAGGTCGCGAACGCGCAGCTGTCGGGGGAGCGAGTGCGGCACCCGAAGCTCGAGGATCGACCAGTCGCTGTCGGGCAGGGTGGCCGAGCTGACCACGGTGCGGCCTGGGAGCAGCCATTGCAGCGTGCTGGACAGGACCTCATGGGCGCTCGTGGTGCCGTCGATCCCCAAGTGCGCGTAGACGGAGGAGTAGCCCGGGCGGTGAACGAGCGCGAAGGTATGCTCGACGCCGAGCTCGTTGCTCAGCAGCGATGACATCAAGTTGACTTCATCGGTGCCCGTGACCGCCAGAGCGGTTTCGGCGCGACCGATCTGCTCTTCGCGGAGAAAGGCGAGGTTGGTCCCGTTGCCGTGCAAGATGGTGGTCTTCGCGAGTTGCGAGGCCAACGCTTCGCAGCGCTCGCGAGACCCCTCGACGATCGAGACCTCGCGGGTGAGGGCCGAGAGTGCGCGGGCAAGCTGCAGGCCGACGTCGCCACCGCCGACGATGACGACGCGGTTGGTCCCACTCGATCGCATGCTGCGAGCGACGGACGCGACGCCCACTGGAGGTCCACCGAGGATCACGCGGTCGCCGGCTTCGAGCGACGCGATCTCGGAGGGCAAGCGGATCGAGTCGCCGCGCAAGACTGCGCGCGTGATCGTGGCGGCCTCGGTGCCCAGGCTGCCGATCGGGCCACCGGCGACCGGGGATTCATCGCCCAGCTCGACAACGCCTACGTGCACGGCACCGCCCACGAAGGTGGAGGTCCAGCCGACCTCGACCCGATTGACCAGGCGAAGCAGGTCGACGCCGACTAGACGCGAGGCACACACGCAAGCGTCGATGCCCGCAACGTCTCGCTCGACGCCCAGAGAGCCCCGATAGAAGCCTGGATCGTCGACGCGAGCGACGGCCCGGCGGGCTCCGAGGTTCTTGGCGAGCACGCTGGCCGAGACGTTGACCGAGTCTTGCCCCGCCACGGAGATCACCAGGTCGGCGTCGCGGACCTCGGCGGCCTCGAGCGCATCGCGGTGGGTTGCGTTGCCCTCCATCACCAGGACATCGAGCTCTTCTTCGGCGATGCCCAACGCGCGGGGATCGGAATCGAGCAAGACGACGTTGGCTTCGCTGGACAGGGAACGCGCGAGGTGGCGTCCGACTTCGCCGGCGCCGAGGATCAACACTCTCATGGATGATGCGACTCCGAGGGACTGGGCTCTGCCGGGCTGGGGGGCTCCGGCGTGGGTGCCGGCCGAGCGTGGTTTTCGACCTGAATCTCGCCGACGTCGGCCAGGTAGCGACGCAGCGCACGCATAGCGAGCACGTCGGAGATGACGAGGCCTCCGAGGATGATCGTGCCCACCGTCGGGCCGAGATCAGGGAAGCGTTGGGTGAAAGCGACGGCGATTGCAGCGGCGAGAACGCCTTGTCCGAGCATGCCGCGACCCAGGCCGACGCCGAGCGAGCCCTCATCGACGAAGGTCGTCACCGCGACGCGGGTGAAGAACCGCCGCAGTAGAACCCGGGCGATGGCGTAGACCGGGACGATCGCCCAGACGGCTGCGGATGAGGACGGGACCCAGGTGGCCCCGGCCAGCAGCAGGATGAGCACCGTGGTGGGGAACCGGATGGGTTCGAGCGCTCGATAGAGCCTGGGCGCATGTTGGGAGGTGTACGCGACCGTGAGCCCGGCGATCACGTTGACGAAAAGTGGGGAGACGCCCAGGCCTGCACCTACGCCGGCGGCAAAGACCACCACGCCGAGCGTGGCTACGAGCATGCGCATCGGGTCGTCCTCACGGCCGATGAACACGCTGAAGAGAAGACCGGTCAACACGCCCGCTGCGATTGTGATGGCGGACCACTCGGTCAGCTTGAGGCCCAGGCCCGCCGAAGCTTCTGCAGCGCGGTGCCCGGCCATCGCCATCCCGAACGCGAACGCCGCCACCAGCTGGGCTGAGCTGGCCATCGTCCGCAGCAGCCGCGTCCGCTTGGGCGAGACCTTGAAGCGGTCGATGGCGACGTCCATCAGCGAGGCCGAACATGCCGCAGCCGCCGCGCCGATGGTCACACCGCCCCAAAGCGCGCCCGGAGACAGCCAGAAAGAGATGAGTCGGTCGCCGCTGACCTGAACCGGTTCGGCGATGAGGGGCACGAGCTCGAGGAGCTCAGGATCGAGGACCTGGAGTACGCCGGTGAGCAGCAGCCCCACCGACATCACCACGCCTGCGGCCGCCGACAAGCCCGCAAGCGTGAATTCTGTTCCGCCGCGTCCGCGCTTGGCCCCAAGCCCGACCAGGAAGCCGATGACCCCAAGCACTGTCGACACGAACAGGTCCAATGCAGCCAGGGTCTCTTCGTTCAGCGGTCCGATCGGCGACATCGGCCCCAACACGATGCCCAGCGCCAAGTACTCCATGCCCGAGAACAGCAGGAGCTTGGCCGCGAATCGGTCGATGAAGCGCCCCGCGACAAACGCGAAGACGACCACGCCGACAAAGAGGACGGTGGTGCTCATGAAGAGGTTGGCGTCATGCCATCACGAAGGCGGGTGCGAGTCACGATTCGTCGGTTTCTTCGGTGGCTCGGTGCGCATGCGTACCGTCCGAACGGCTCGCCGAGTGCGGGCACGGTGCACCATGAGCTTCATTCTGTCGATCCTCCTCGTTGGACTGCTGAGCGCCTTTGCAGGGTTTGTCTTCGACCCGCGGAAGCATGCGCGCATAGGCCGCTGATCACGGGCGCGGGGTGCCTGCGGACGGACGTTCTCCCCTGAACTCGTCAGCGGCGTTCGAGCTGCGGCTTGGGCGACAGCGCGGTCGCATCTTCGGCTGCCACGCGATGCCGGACGCAATCGCGGGTGATGCAGGTCCACGGCTGCCCGTCCGCGG
This sequence comes from uncultured Nannocystaceae bacterium, assembly GCA_964352485.1. Taxonomy (GTDB): domain Bacteria; phylum Myxococcota_A; class Polyangia; order Nannocystales; family Nannocystaceae; genus CAJXVA01. Next base: position 10,024 of record CAYGTG010000081.1, read on the forward strand.
GCCGTATCTCGCGGCCTGCGAGAACGCTTCTTCGGGCACGACCCGCCGCGGCGGAGCCGGTACGTTGTTCTTCTCGCGCCTAGCCGTCGATGACGAGGATCGGTGAATGGCCGCTGGCGCGGCAGTTATTCTCGCCGCAGCTGTGCCAGCTTCTCGCCCGACTGCGTCTGTACGAGCGCTGCGTCCTTTGTCGCTGGGACTTGCGGCCCGTGGCGTGTCGCTCGCTCCGGCGCTCGCCCGGGCAGGTATCGACGCCGCAACGATGGAGGACCCGGACGCGCGGATCCCTGCAGAGCTGGTGCACGAGCTGTGGCGAGAGGCCGAGGAACTCAGTGGTGAGGCGGCCTTTGGGATCGCGACGGCGGGCCTCATCAAGCCCGGGTCGTTCGACGTCCTGGACTACATGTGCCGCAACAGTCCCACGGTGGGTGAGGGGCTTCGTTTGTACTGCAGGTACACGCCGCTTCTGCATGATCAGATCTCCGCAAGCGTGCAGGAGGGGCCAGACACGGCGGTGCTGCGTCACGTGTTGGTCGACGGGGCAGTGCTGCCTCGGCAATACGCCGAGTTCATCATCGCGAGCCTGCTGGTGATCGTCCGTCAGGCCAGTGGACACGATGTCCGACCGGTGTCGGTTCAGTTCGCGCACGATGAGCCTGATGACACTGGCCCTCACGCCGCGCTGCTGCGGTGTCCGATCACGTTCCGAGCGAATCGCAATGGATTCGAGTTGCGCAAGGACGACTTCGAGCGGCCTCTCGTGGCTGCCCAGCCGGGACTGCTGCAGGTCCTGGAGCGCCAGGCGGAGCAGCTCCTGGAGAAGTCACCCCGGGCCACACCCAGCTTCGTGGGGCGGGTGCGCGCTGCGATCGTCCAAGACCTTCGCTGTGGGGGAACGAGCGCGGCACGGGTCGCACGTGCGTTGGGCGTTGGCGAGCGCACCCTGCGACGCCGGCTGGACGAAGAAGGTTCCGGCTATCACGATGTGCTGTCCCAGCTTCGCATGGAGCTGGCAACCCGCTACCTGCAGGACGAGAGGCTCGCGATCGACGAGGTCGCGCTGCTGCTGGGGTACTCGGACCGCACCGCGTTCAACCGTGCATTCCGGCAGTGGACAGACCGAACGCCGACGCAGTTTCGCCGGGAGCGGACCGCTTCCTAGGACGCGGCGTGCTGCGAGGCTCGGGTGCTCGTCTCGGTCAGGGTGTCGAGCGCTGCGTCGATGTGCTGCGCGCAGCGACGGGCGAGCGACCCAAGCTCGGCCCGCTCGGTCGGCGCCACTCTTGGCGCCACACGTTCCACCATGTCGTGGAGCAGTACGACGGCTTGCTGGAGCATGAGCCCAGCGTCTCGATGGCGCGCGCTCTGGTGGCTGATCGACGCTGTCAGCTGCTGGACTCTCGACTCGCTGGCGAAGCAGCGGGTGCGCTCCCGCTCGAGCATGATCGTTGCCGAGGCCAGCGCGGCGCTTTGGTGCAGCTGCTCGACCAGCTCAGGCGCGATCGGTCCCGCCTGGGCCGCGTCCGCGCGCAGATACCCGACCACCACGCCGTCGATGTGCAGCGGGACGATCGCCGTGGCCCGAGTGTCCTCGTCCAGCAGCGCATCGGAGAGCCTCGTGAAGCGCCCGTCTTCGGTGACATCGGCGACGACGATCTCTGGCGCGGTCTCCAGGAGTGCGATGAACTCGGTGGCGGCGGCGCCGGGCAGTTGGTGCCCGGCCAGCGATGGAATCGCCGAGGGCTGACGGCTGGCCAGGACGCGGATCGCCGGCCCCACAAGTGCGCCGCAGCTCACCCGAACCTTCGGATGCCGCCACCGGATCTCATCCAACGCCGGACCCAGAATTCCCGCAACGGCCAGGTCGTAGCCGCGGCCCGCGATGGAGATTTCTGTTTTGCCCATGACGACCAGGCTAGTCCGCAGGGCACTTCGAACAAGTGGCAAGACCGGCCGATCGGAAGACATCTCCGGCCAAAATCACTCCGGCACCGGGAACGGCGTTCCAATGGAGCTCGGTCGATGGGCTCAGTTCTCGGGAGCGCCGGCGTCGATCCACTCGACGAGCATGATGCGCTCGGCTTCGGTGGGAAGCGTTGCGCCGATGGGGAACTGCTCGGCCGGCGGCTCACCCTCGCAGCCGCTCGGAGGGGCGCTGGCCGGCCCGGTGCCGCAGCGAATGGTGGTGAGCTCTGTCATGACTCCGGCCAACGTCGAGTAGTCGCGGCCTTGTTCATCGCCGGCACCGTGGCACTCCCAGCAGTACGATTCGAAGAACCCGACCCCAAAGTTCTCCCACGTGGGTCCGGCTGCCGCGGTCGTGCTGGAGTCCGAGCCGCCGTCGGTGTCGGCACTGGACGTGGAGCTGTCGGCCGCGCTCGTGGACCCGCTCGATTCGGAGGCGGTACTCGAGGAGCTGCTGGCTACGGCGGTGGTGCCCGAGGATCCCGGAGTCTCGGTCGTGCTGCCGGCCGGGTTGCCCGACGTCGTGCCCTGCGCGGGATCCTCCGCGTCATCGCCACCGCACGCGACGAGCGCAAGAACCAACCCGAGTGAACCGTATAGGCGCATGGTCATCGGGGCTTCAAAACACCTTGGCCATCCACGTGTCAACTCGGAGGCGTTTGTGACCGCTCAGCAAGAAACCGGCGACGGCGACTTGAGCAACGATTGCCCGAGTTGGGCAGCCAGCACGCATCGAGATCGGCTATCCCGTCGGAATCTTGGTCGGCACGCGGGGTGCAGCGTGACCCGGCATGCACAAGAACGGACTTCTCCTGCTGCTGGCTCTGAGCGCGTGCGATGTGCTCGGCCCCAAGGTGATCCACGACAAGTTCGTCTGCAGTGGTGGCGACGCGGGCATGGGCAGCTTTCAACTGGAGCTGACCGAAGCACAGGCCGCCCAGTACGGCGAGGCGTTCGCCGCGTCGGGCAACTGCGATGCGACGATTGAAAAGAGCATCTTCACCTCGCCCGGGCTTGCGCTGCGGGCAGGAGGCAACACAAAGCTCATCTTCGAGGGGGGCCGGATCGAAGGCAACCCGGCGGTGGACGCCTCGGGCAACGCGACGATCGAGTTTCGCGGCACCGAAGTGAAGGGCGAGATCAAGATCTCGGGCAACGCGAAGGTGATCGGGCTTGGCGCGGCCGATCCGGGATAGCTTCGCCACTGGCCCACGAAGGGCACGGGGCTCGTCGATCCAGACGCAGCGCAAGCCCGTACGGTCCTCAGTCGGTCCATGCTGCGCCCTCGTCTCCATCCGTTGCTGTTGTTCGGCCTGTCGTGCTCGCTCGCCTGTGGTTCACAGTCCCCCGGCGCGATGGAGCCCGAGGCTGAGCCCCCCATCATCGAGGTCGAAGCGTCGCTCGAGGCCTACTTCCTGGACTCCTACGATGAGTCGCGCGCGCGCTTCTTGTCGACGGCCGCCGCGCTGGAGATGATCTATCCCGGCGTCGAGTTGCAGTCGCTGCCGGTGTCCAGCAACACCGATGATGACCTCACCATCGACGTCGTTCGAATCCCAGCCCAGCGGGAACCAAAGGGCGTGTTGATCATGACGCTGGGCGTGCACGGTGTGGAGGCCTTTGTCGGCAGCGGCGTGATGCAGATGTTCGCTGCCGAGATGCTGCCCGAGCTCGACCTCGAGACCACAAGCGTGTTGATGGTGCATGCGGTCAATCCGTGGGGGTTTCGCCACCGTCGGCGGGTCAGCGAAAACAACGTCGACCTCAACCGCAACCTGAGCACTTCGCGGTCGCTGTTTTCGATCGTCAACGCCCCCTACGCGGAGATCGATGGGTTCCTCAATCCGGCCGAACCGGTGAGCAGGGCGAGCGTGGAGGGGGCGCTGGGCGATGCGCTGCGGTTCGCGCTCACCCAGGAGCGGGGCGAGCTGCAGCAGGCGATCCTCCAGGGACAGTACGACCACCCGCTGGGGATCTTCTACGGCGGGGAGGCGTTCGAGCCATCTCGTGAGCAGCTGGATCCGGTGTTTCGTGAGGCGATCGAGGCGCACGACAACGTGTTCCTGATGGACTTTCACACCGGGTTCGGTGAGCGCGGCAAGCTGCACCTCTTTGGCGCGCCGGGGTTGGGCACGCCGGCTGCGGTCGATGCTGTGTTCGAGGGCTACGAGATCGACACCGGCGAAGGCGACGAGAACTTCTACGAGACCGACGGCGACATGATCCTGTACGTCGGCGAGCTCGCGGCCGAGGGCGACAAGACCTACGTGGGAATGACCATGGAGTACGGCACACTCGACAGCCATACCGACGTGGGGGCACTGCAATCGCTGGTGAACACCAAGCTGGAAAACCAGGGCTTTCACCACGGGTACGAAGACGACGTGCAGGCCCAGATCGAGCAGACCTTCTTGCGGAGCTACTTCCCGGTCGAGCTGGAGTGGCGACAGGAGATCATGACGCAGACGCGTGCGCTGCTTCCGGTGCTGATCGAGCGGTTCAGCGGACTCGACGGATGATGCAAAGGATCTTTCCGCGGCGCGTGGCCGAGCTGCTCAGCGCGTTGGTGGAGGTCGAGGGGGTCAACCTGGCGATTGCTGTGGTCCGCCCTCGGCTACGTGGCCTGACCGGCCG
>CAYGTG010000082.1:0-14511 GCA_964352485.1 uncultured Nannocystaceae bacterium
CCTCGGCTTCGACCTTCGCCTGGCCCCATCCGACGTGGTCGTCGAGCCGCCGGTGGGCCCATCCCCTGCGCTGGAGCTGTCGCCGGCTTCAGAGGTCGCCACCGCAGGGCCGCAAGCGAACGTGGCCCCTAGGGACATTGCGAAGAAAATGCGAGAGCTCATCGGAATCTATCGGGTGGACCAAGGTTTCGGGGGGACGACGTCGCCTCGCATCACGCCGGTTCCTGTCCGCAGTACCCGACGGATTCGAGGCCCGGCAGCGGATCGGGGTAGACCTGCAGGCACATCGTCGGCTCGGGACAGTCGGGCGCTTCGAGGTCGCACCACGGCGTGCAGCAGCCGTTGACACCCTCCTCGCAGGCTCCAACCGCTTGCGGGCCCGCGCAGAGCAGGCCGGGGTCACATGCGTTGATGAACTCGCAGGTCTCGAACGCCGCACCCTGTTTCCCGGACGCGTCGGTTGCACACAAAGGCCTGTCGTCGCCCGGGTAGCACCCCTCGCCCTCGCGGCAGGCCTCGGGGTCGAGCGGGTTGCACGGTGTGATGCAGAACGCCGGTCCTGCGGAAAACTGACTGCAGATGCGTTCGGGGTCTTCGCACTCCGGCTGCTCGGGGCTGCCGAAGCACAGCGGCTGGCACTCGCCTTCGAGCGTCTCGGCGTCCTCGACCCGACACACCGCACTCGCGCCGCAGTTGTCCAAGCCCGAGGCCGGAGTCTCTTCCACGGTGCACGGCTCGCCCGCGCCGGCAGGATCGGGATCGAGCGGCACGCACTTCGACGCGTTCCAGGTGCCGCCGCCATCGTCCGCCCAGAGGTTGCACTTTTGGCCGTCGGGGCAGTCGTCCTGCCAGAGGTCGCAGGTGTTGTCCTGGGGGAGGTCCTTCGGGCAGCCGATGCACGAAGACCCCATGCTGGTAGAGGCGTCCTCGCTGGTCGTCGAGCTCGAGCTCGCGGCGGCGGTGGTGCTCGAGCCTCCCGTGGACGTGAACGTGGACGCCGGGTCGCTGGCGCTCCCCGTGCCGCTCCCGCTGGGCTCCTCCGGGTCCGAGCACGCGCCGGCTAGCCCAAGGACCACCGCGAAGACCACGAGGTTCGAGCGCATTCGAGAGGCCGACATGAGGGCAGAGTAACAAAAGACACTCCGGACAGGTTTGTTTTGTTTGAATTGATCGGGCCGGTGTTGTCCGGGCCTCATGGGGTGGGAGCGCTATGGCAAGACGGATTCGTCGACGCACAGACCGACGGACGCACTTCCAACCGGAACCTGGCCTGCTTCGAACCATGGCGCGCATGCCAGGTCACGGGGTAACAGGCCTCGCCGTCTTGACACGAGTCGGGGTCCAGGGGGTGTCATGGCGCGCGGCAGAATGCGGGGATCGAGTCTCCGCCGATGGTGCAGGTGCGCTCCGGGTCGGCGCAGACCGGAGCTTCGGGGCTGCCGATGCACATCGGCATGCAGGTGCCCTCGAGCGTGTCGACGTTCGACACCAGGCAGACCGACGCGACGTCGCAGTCGTCAAATCCCGAGACGCCCGAACCCTCGGCGGTGCAGGGCTCTTCGGGGCCGGCGGGATCGGGTGCCAGCGGTACACATCGAGTGGCGTTCCACCGGTTGCCGCCATCGTTTGCCCAGATGTTGCACGTCTCGACCGGTGGCAGGTCGGGGCCGCAGTTGTTGTTGAGAAACCCTCCGACACACCCACCCTCCGAGCTCGACCCGGCCTCCGAGTCGAAGCCCGAGCTCGAAGTGCTCGGGTCCACAGGTGGCATGCTGGTGGCCGGCAGCAAGCCGGTCGAGGTGCTCGCCGAGGACGTCGAGCACGCCGTCTTCGGAGCAGGTGTACGCATCGCGATCGAAACCGTCGGTCAGCGCCGACGCAAGACGGGGGGTCGAACCGTCATCGCAGCCGTCGGGGCCTGCCGGCTAGGCGCCAGCCTCCGAGGCTTCATTCAGGATCCTGCGCGCAGACGCCGACGTCTTTCGCCAACGGGTTGGTGCTTCCTGGCTCAAACCACGGCTCGCACACCATCGCTGCCGGGCATTCGGGCGCCGACAGATCGCAGACAGGAAGGCAGCAGCCGCCCGCATCTGGAGGGCACATCACACTGAGATCCGGGTTGACGCAGAAGAGCCCCGGGCCGCAGGCGTTGATGAACTCGCAGCCGCCGAAGGTGGCTCCATCGTCGGGGCCCGAGGCATCGGGGGCACAGGTGAAGCGGTTGTCGATCGGGTAGCACCCGTTTCCCTTCGGGCAGGTCTGCTGATCAAGGGGGTTGCACTGGGGAAGGCACAGGGCGAGGACGCCGTTGGCGTTGATTCGACACAGCCTGTCCGGATCCTCGCAAACGGGGGCGTTGTTCGAACCGGTGCAGTAGGGCACGCAGCGTCCTTCGAGCGTGCGGGGGTCGACGTCCCAGCAGATCGAGCCGAGGTCGCAGGAGTCGACCCCCGAGACGCCGTTGCCCTCGACGCTGCATGGCTCGTCGATGCCATCCGGGTCTGGAACGATGGGAACGCACTTCGCTGCGTTCCAAAAGCTACCGCCGTCGTCTACCCACGCGTTGCATTTCTCGCCTCGTGGACAGTCCTGCTCGATGACCGAGCACTCGATGCCTGGAGGACCACCGTCGGGGTCGGTGATGAACCCTTGTCCGTAGGTCTCGTCGTCGGTACTCGAGCCGTTCGAGGTCGTCGGGTCGAGCGACGTGGTGGTGTCGGTGCTCGAGGTGGAGCCGGTCGTGCTGCCCGCGCTGGCAGGCGGCGTCGTTGCGGTGGTGCTCTGCGGGTTCGGTTCGCCGATCGGTGCGTTCCCAGTCGCGTCGTCGTTCGCCGTGCACCCCGCGACGAGCGTCAGCGCGACGGTCCATTCGCAGCCGGGGAGCAGTCGCACTGGGGCGAGTCGCTTCATCCCGGATCCTGTCCACAAAGCCCAACGTCCTCATGCCCGGGCAGGGCCAGGCCCTCGGGGAAGGCCGAGATGCACAGTGTCCCTTCGGGGCATGTCGGGTCTTGCAGGTCACAGAACGGCGTGCAGCATTCCTGCTCGCCCTCGTTGCAAAGACCGACGAACGCCGCGTTCATGCAGTTCAGGCCGGGATCGCATGCGTTGGGGGAGGCGCAGGTCTCGAAGGCCGCACCCGCGTCCTGCGAATCGTCTGGTTCGCACTCCGGCGTGTCTTCGTGCAGGTAGCACGCCTCGCCCTCGGCGCAGTCTTGAACCAGGGGGTCGCAGTTGGGAAGGCACAGAAAAAAGAGATTGCTGCCGGTGCAGCGCAGTCCGGAGCCCTCGCAGATCGGCGCTTCCTCGCTTCCGGAACAGAACGACACGCAGGTGCCTTCGCCGGTTTTGTCGACGCCCCAGCACACGGACCCGACGTCACAAGAATCGAGTCCGGACACGCCGGAGTCTTCGACGGCGCATGGCTCCGCGGGGCCGTCGGGAGCGCGGTCGATCGGAAAACACCGCGTGGCGTTCCAGGCGTTGCCACCGTCGTTTGCCCAGATGTTGCACTTCTCGCCGCGCGGGCAGTCTTGCTCGAACAACGAGCACTCGATGCTCACATGACCACCGTCGGGAGGGACGAGGAAGGTGTGGTCGCCGATGGTGTCCTCGGTGGTACTGGGGCCCGTCGCGGAGGGCCCGGAGGAGCCGGTGCCGGACGTGACGTCAACCCCCGAGGGGTCCACGGTCGCGGGCGGCACGCTCGTTGTGGGGGACACGCCCGTGCTGGTCGTGCTCGTGCTCGCGCCCGTCGGACTCGGATCCCCGGCGGAGGCATCGCCTCCGATCTCGACGGCCGGGCCGCAGCCGGCAAGACCGGTGAGCAGGCCGGCGAGAAGCGCTGCATGCCGTCCGAGACCAAACACGAGGGTTCCTGCTCGGACGTTGTCTGCCTTCGCCATGACGACAGAATAGTCGAAATGATGGAATTTGTGTGCGTTTTGAGGGTTATTGGTGTCCTGGGCTGCTCAGTGAAAGCTCCGCACCGTGGTCCCCTGGCTCTCAAACTTCAGGTCTGGGTCCCACAGCTGCTCTGCCACCAAATGCACCACACCATCGTGCGACTGCATGCGCCCCGTCACCCCGAGTAGGACCGCGGTCTTGGCCAACACCGCGTGGGCCTCGAAGACCTGCTTCCACACCACGACGTTGACGGTGCCGGTCTCGTCCTCGAGCGTATAGAACGTGACGCCGGCGGCTGTGCCGGGGCGCTGGCGGCAGATGACCATGCCGACGTACTGGGTTTTTCGGCCGCTGCGAAGCGCGTTGACGCCGTCGGCGGTGGGGATACGGCGTCGCCGCAGCTGGGGACGGATGCACTCGATCGGGTGTCCTCGCACGCTGTGCATGCTGGTGCGGTAGTCCCACAAAATGGCCTCACTGCGGCTGAGCCGGGCGAACAAGGGACCATCATCATCGTCTTCGTTCGGCGCGGTCTCGCCGGGCAGCGCCAAGGTGTCACCGAGCTTGGCCACCAACCCGCGCAGCGACCAGATCGCATCGCGTCGCTCGATGCCCAGCGAGCTGAACGCACCGGACTCGGCCAGCGTATGCAGCGGCTTCTGGCTCAGCTTCGTGCGCCGAACGAAGTCTTCGGCCCCGGTGAACGGACCCTGCTCGAGTGCCGCCTCGAGCTTGGCTTGCTGCCGCTGTCCAAAGCCCTGCACGTAGCGAAAGCCCATGCGAATCGCGAGCTCGTTCCCAGACCCGCCCCCGGTCTGGCGCTCGAGCGTGCAGTCCCAGGCGCTTGCCATCACGTCGACCGGCAGCACGGTCACCCCATGATGCTTGGCGTCCTCAACGATGCTGCCGGGGCTGTAGAACCCCATCGGTTGCGCGTTGAGCAGCGCGCACGTGAAGGCCGCATGGTGATGGCACCGCAGCCAGCACGTCACATAGGCGATGAGCGCAAACGAGGCGGCGTGGCTCTCGGGGAAGCCATACTCCCCGAACCCGCGAATCTGCGAGTAGACCCGCTCGGCGAACTCCTCCGGGATGCCGTTGGCGATCATGCGGCCGATGAGGCGTTCGCGGTGCTGCTCGATACGGCCGCTGCTGCGCCACGCCGCCATGTCGCGCCGGAGCTGGTCGGCCTCGCCGGGCGTGTAGTCGGCGACGAGCACGGCCAGCTTCATCACCTGCTCTTGAAAGATCGGAATGCCCAGCGTCTTGCCCAGCGCCTCCTTGAGGGCAGGGTGGGGGAACTCGACCTTCTCCTTGCCCGTGCGCCGCCGAAGGTAGGGGTGGACCATGTCGCCCTGAATCGGCCCCGGGCGCACGATCGCGACCTCGATGACCAGGTCGTAGAAGGTGCGGGGCTGCAGCCGCGGCAGCATGGCCATCTGGGCGCGGCTCTCGATCTGAAACGTGCCCAGCGTGTCGCCGCGGGAGATCATCGCGTAGGTGACCGGGTCCTCGGCGGGTACGGTGGCCATGCACAGATCGAGTCCCTCGTGCTCGCGCAGCAAGTCGAAACATCCGCGCACCATCGACAGCGCGCCCAGGCCCAGCAGGTCGACCTTGAACAGGCCCAGATCTTCGACGTCGTACTTGTCCCATTGGATGACCGTGCGGTCTTCCATGGTGGCGGGCTCGATCGGCACCAGCGTGTCGACCGGCGCATGGCCGAGCAGAAAACCTCCAGGATGGATAGACAGGTGCCGCGGAAAATCGGCGAGCTCACGGCAGCGCTGAAGCAGATGCACGTGCGCAGGCGCGGCGGGATCGAGGCCGGCATGCTCGAGCAGGTCGGCACCAAAGCCCGTGTCGTAGTGCGTGAGCATCTTGGCGACCCGGTCGAGCGCGGTCTGGGGGATGCCCAGCGCCTTGCCCACGTCGCGCACCGCCGAGCGGGCGCGATAGCGAATGAAGTTGGCCACCATCGCCGCATGACGCCGTCCGTAGCGCTCGTAGACCCACTGGATGACCTCCTCGCGGCGTTGGTGCTCGATGTCGAGATCGATGTCGGGCGGCTCGGCGCGCTCGAGGCTGAGAAAGCGCTCGAACAGCAGGCCCATGCGCACCGGGTCGATGGCGGTGATGCCCAGGCAGTAGCAGACCGCGCTGTTGGCCGCGCTGCCGCGCCCTTGGCAGAGGATCTTCTGCTGGCGGCAGAACTGCACGATCTCCCACATCGTCAGGAAGTAACCGCCGTAGTCGAGCTGGTCGATGAGGCCCAGCTCCTTGTCGAGCTGGGCCTGCACGTCCCGGGGAATCGCTCCGTGATAGCGACCCATCGCACCTTCGTAGGTCTTCTCGCGCAGCCATTGCCCGAGGTTCATGCCCGCGGGCATCCACTCGGCGGGATAGACGTAGCGGACTTGGCTCAGCGAAAAGTCGCAGCGTTGGGCCACGTCGATCGTGCGACGCAGCGCGGGCAGGTCGTCGGCGAACAGGTCCTCCATCTGCGCGATGGTTTTGAGATCGTGCTCCGCGTTGCCGCGGATCAGGTCGCCGGCGGTGGCGAGTGTGCGGCCGTGACGAATGCACGACAGGACGTCCTGCAGCGGCCGACGCGAGACGCTGTGATAGAGGACCTCGACCGCAGCCACGCGCGGTACAGCCAGACGCGATGCGGCCCGCCGCAGGCTGTCTTCGTCCCCGAGCTCGCTGCTGTGGCGATGCCGAGCGCACAAGGCATAGAGCCGATCCCCGAACGCCTCGCGCAGAGGCTCGAGAAGATCTCCGTGCGGGCACAGGACCAGCAGATCTTCGGGGGCACACAGAAGCTCATCGAGGTGCGTGATCGAGGTGCCCTTTTCGCAGCGAGCCCGACCGGCCGAGACCAAGGTGCACGCGTTTGCATATCCGCGCTGGCTCGTCGGCAGAAGCACCACCGGCTGCGCGAGTTCGGGCGCCTCTCCCACACTCAGTTGGGTGCCGAGCAGGAGTCGCTGACCCAGCTCTTTCGCCTTCATGTGCGCCCGGACTCCGCCATAGAAGCCGTCGCGATCGGTCAGGGCGATCGCGGGGAGACCCAAGGTGTGGGCTTGCTCGACCAGTTCGGCCGGGTGCGAGCCGCCCTCGAGAAATGAGTAGTTGCTCTTCACCCAAAGGGGTACGTACGTGTCCATGTCGGGCCCATCGAAAGGGCTGAACATTATATCAGCCATGCTCGGTCCTGAGCACGTGAGTCTGACCGTCTTGTCAGGCGCTGATCGGTAGGCCATGCTGCCTGGGATGCGTCTGATGACCACCGCGTGGTTCGCCGCTGGTTGCGGACTTGCGCTCGCCTCTTTGACGGGCGGGCGTGTGGTGCTCGACGGGGTGCGCGCTCTGGCGTCATCGTCGACGTCTGAGGTGACAAGCCTGCAATCGATGACGCCGGCGATGGACCCTGCCTCCGAGCACACCGTCATGCCGCCGGCTCCAGGCCCGTGGGCGGACGTCCCGGTGCAGCGCCCTCGCAAGCTACGACAGATCCCGCCGGTGGCTCCGCCGCCGCCGCTTCCGTTTCACAACGTCGAAGACTTTAACGATGTCGGTGACGATGTCGGTGACGGTGTCGGCAGTGAAGCGCGGCTGCCTCCGATCGAAGCCACCGAGCACTGGAATCCAGATGATGCCCGTATCCCCGATGGCGCTGCCGTCGTGGCCACGCGCGCATACTGGAATCCCAACAGCGCCGTCCTTCCACGCCCGAGCCGGCTCACCCCGGCGATGTGGAACCCCGACGACGCGCGCTTGCCGTCGAGCTAACCCATTGTTCGCAACGGGACCTCTGTTGTGTTTTGGCTGTTGGCAGGCCGGCGTATTGGCCCGGCCAACAGCGTCAATCCATCGCGGTTGAGTCTTCGCGGTCCCGCAGGGGGCTGGCCAGGTCGCGCTTGTAGACCCGATGCTCGCCGGCGACCGAGTAGCCGAGCTTGCCGAAGAACAAGTGCCCGCTCTTTCGATGGCGGGGGAACGCGGTGGCGACGTCATCGATCCCCCGACGCAGCGCCCAGTTGTGCAGCCGCTCCAGCAGTGCACGCCCCACACCCCCCTGTCGATGGGCCGAGGCAACGACCAGCACGTGGACATCGACCCGCGGCCGGTGCTGCAAGCTGATCGCGGTCGAAGCGTGCAGCATGCCCACCGCACCATGGGGGCGTTCCTGAGCGAGAAGAACAACGTGGTCGGTCGTTCCCAGGGCGCGCTCCAACCGGCGACGCACGAGCGCCTCCTCCCCGTCATAGCCGAGCTGTAGGAGCATGCGGCAGATGTCGGGAGTGTCTTCGAGCTGAGCTTCGCGTACCTGGACCGGCATGAAGAAGACGATGGTACGCGAAACCGGTTGGGAGCGTCAGTCGACGAAGCCATGGAGCATCCACCGTCTGCGCGGTCGGTCGTAGAAAATCCACAGCGTCTCGCCCGTGGAGGTATGGGCGAAGTAGTAGTCGCGTTCGACGGTCCGGACCCACCAGCCGCCGCTGACTCGATACGGGCCATCGAGTGAAGCGACCGTACCTCGCCTCCCAAGCCACGCCTCGGGCTCGTGGCGGGGTCTTGCGGGCAGCGGCAGCGGACGGGGCAACACGCGGCGGCATAAGGGCAGGGGCTCGGTCGGGGCGGTGACCGCCGGAAAACCGATCCGCTGCACGGGCTCCCAGGCGTAGCTGGCCTCGGGCAGGTGGGCGGCTCGCAGCGTGGCGCGGGTGACCGACTCGGGGCCATAGGCGGCGCGCAGGCGAGCCACCGCTCGGTTGGCAGCATCGAGGTCGCGCTGACTCTGGGTGCGAAACAGCGCCAGCTGCTCGGTGGTGGCATCGGTGCCCTCGAGCCGCAGTCGAACCTCCTCGATCGGTGCCGGCAACGTGATCGACTCGAGCCGCAGCCGAACGAGCTCGAGCAGCGACACGACGTCGAGGGTGGGCGCGGCCGGTTCGATGTATTGGTCGGAGGTCCCGGCGTGGTCGAGCCCAAGCTGCAGATGCAGCATCGACAGCGCTTGGTGCCGGGTGGCCAGCTGTTTCATGAGCTCGTGCAGCATGCCTTTGAGCCCGAACAGCAGCCGCGTGTGGTCGCCGTCGGGAGGCTCGAACTGCAGCGCCCCCTCGACGGGATCTTCGAGGGGGCGCGGCTGGATGGGGGCCCAGCGATCCGATGCCAACGCATGCAGTTTCGTGGCCTCGGAGCCAAACCGGGTGGGCAGCTCGGCGGCGGGGAGCCGCAAGAACGCGCCGAGGGTGCGGATGCCCAAGACCATGAGGTGGTCTCGGAGCTTGGGAGAGATGCCCAGCGCGGACAGGGGGACCTTGGCCGCACGACGGGACTCGATGTGCGGTGAGGGTTGGACCTGCATGCGTCGAGGTCCCGCCGTCCGTGCAAGGGCGTAGGCGCGATAGCGATGAAAACCAACCACTACGGAGGCGACCCAGCCTTCAGCACGCAGCGCTTCGGCCAGTGCGTTGCCCCATTGATCGGTGCTGCCGTACAGGGAGACCATGCCGGAGGGATCCACCCAGAACACGCCGGGCTCTTGTGTGGAAGGCTCGACGCGGGGCGTGAAGTTGCACAGCGTCAGGTGGAGCTTGGCGAGGGCTTCGTCGATCTTGTGGGGCTCGACCACGGCCGCGCGCAGCTCGGTGCTCAGCGAGCGCGCCGCGGCGAAGGTCATGCCTGGCAAAATACGATGCCGTCTTGCGTGCGCGTTGGCCCACAGGATGACGCCCTGGGGTCGGTCGTCACGAACCACAACGCAGGGGTACGGCTGCCACGCAGGCTGTTGCTTGAGCAACAGCTGCAGCGGCAATGCCGGCACGTCGACGCATGCGATCCGGGAAACGGACACCCATGGATCGGTATACTGTTCGTCCTTTCAGGTTCAAGAGATCTCTCAGATCAGGCCTCCTACGCTGGATCTGAGTCCGGCGACGCCTCGCGGGTTCGGCGCGGAAGGCACGCAACCGCTGGGTGCGTCACACTTGGGGCGCGTGAACGCCCCCGCGCCACGCCGTCCTCGAGGGCGGTACCGCTTTCTGCCGCCTCCGCGGTTGGCGGCGCAGTTCCACGCGTGGGTCGGTCGCCGCGTTGCGATCAACCCGATGGTGTTCTCGACGATCAAGTTGGTCGTCGTCACGCCCCTGTTGATCGCGGCGTTGAGCCCGATGGATGCCGTGCCGAGCACCCGCTTTGTCGTGCTCGGACTTCTGGTCGCATTTTTGCTGCTCGACTATCTCGATGCCGCCGTTGCGGGCCATCGCGAGCTCGAGTCCAAGGCGGCGCGCATTCTCGATCGGGTCACGGACTATCCGCTGCTGATCGCGGTGGCCTACTTCGCGGTTCCTTTGGTCGACGAACGACTGCTGGTCGCGAAGGTCGCGCTCGACTTTGCTTTGTTGGGCCTGTACGTGTTTGGTCGCGGCCGTACCGACAACCGCCTGCGGGCGGGCATCAGCTATGCCGCTCTCATCGCGCTGCTGTTTGCGGTGCAGGGGTGGGGGGGCAAGATGCTCACCTCGCAGGCCATCGAGTACCTGTTGTGGGCCAACATCGCGTACCTGGCAACGACCGCGGCGTTCTACCTGGGCCTGCTTCAGAAGCGTTTTGTCGCGGATGCGCTTTCGGGCGCCAACCTGCTGTGCGGCATCTTCAGCATCATCTTCGCCTCTCGTGGACGCTTCGAGGTCAGCCTCATGTTCGTCTTGCTCGGGACGGCGTTCGACGGGTTCGATGGTGCGGCCGCACGCCGCTGGGGCGGGACGAGCATTGGCGTGTACTCCGACGATGTTGCCGACGGCGTCAACTACGGCATCGCGCCCGGCTTCGCGCTGTACTACGTGCTGGGGGAAGGGCTTTCGGGCCTGTTCGTCGGCATCTTCTACGCGGTCTTTGTGATTGCGCGGCTGGTGTTCTTCACCCTCAACAAAGCCGACAGCGATCCCAATTATTTTTCCGGGGTGCCTTCGCCTGTGGGCGGCATCGTGGCCATGGCCTCGATCGTCTTGTTCGAGCACGAGCCGGGAGCACTGGGGTTGATGATCGGCATCGCGTGCGCACAAATGGTGTCGTTCTCGACCCACTACCGCCACCTGGGCCGGGCGATCGCCAAGCACCGCAAGGCACTGGTCGGGGCGCCGCTGTACCTGGTGGTGTTGCTCCTGGGGTTGAGGCTCGGAGGTCCCAAGGGGGCGGCCGCCGTGATCCTGGTGGGCAACCTCGCCTACGGATTCTTGCCCATGGTGCTGGCGTTTTCCCGGGTGCTCTCGATTCGTCGTGCGGCCCGGCTCGGCCCTGAAGAGTCCGCAGACGAAGAGATCGAAGAGGCCGCAGACGACGCAGACGACGCAGACGAGGGGGGGGGTCCGCTGCGGAAGATAAGGCGGCAGCGCAGCGCAGCGGAAAGTCTTCGCTGGCGCCCGTGGCCGCGGCCGATGCATCCTCCTGAGTCATGAGCACGAGCTCCTCTTCTGGTCGCCGCGCCCTCGACAACGCGGGCGGCAAGGCCACCGCGCACGGCGATGCCGGCGAGGGGGCGCGTCTGGCTTCGATCTTCGATGGCGCTCAGGCGCGCGATGTCGACTGGCTCACCCATGGTTTTCACAGCTACCCCGCGCGCATGCATCCCGCCGTGGCGCGTGGCGTTCTCGCGGCCTACGCGACGCCCGGCGACCGCGTCCTCGATCCGTTCTGCGGTAGCGGCACGGTCTTGGTCGAGTGCCTCATCGCGGGCATGCGCAGCCGCGGCGTGGATCTCAACCCGATCGCGGTTCGCCTCAGCGGCGTGAAGTGTCAGGTCCGCGATGCGAAGTCGCGTGCGGCCTTTGCCAAGATGCTCGGCGAGGTCGTCGAAGTCTCCAAGGAGAGGGTGCGCCGCAAAGCGCCCGCGATGGCGCCACTGAGTCCCCAAGAGCGGAAGCACTACGAGGTGCACGTGCTCAAGGAGCTCGCGGGTCTGCACGACATCATCAGTGCGATCGATGCGGGTCCCGACAAGACTGCGCTTCAGATGCTGCTGACCGCGATCGTGGTCAAGTTCTCCAAGCAGCGCGCCGACACGGCGGACGACGAGAACACCACGCCTCGTCGCATCGGCCGCTTCATTCCCAGCGAGTTCTATGGCCGCAAGGGCGAGGAACTCATCGAGCGGTGGGCCAGCCTCGAACAGACATGCGAGGCCCGCAAAGAGCCGTGGCACCGGCCGAAGGTGGTCGAAAACGATGTCACCCGGCTCTCCGAAGCCTTGCCGCCCAACTGGGCCGCCCATCTCGTGCTCACCTCGCCACCGTACGGCGGAACGTACGACTACGTGAATCACCACGCGCGCCGCTATCCCTGGCTGGGCGTCTCGACCAAGTCGTTTACGGCAGGCGAACTCGGAGCTCGCCGCAACTACGGCGGCACCGGGGGCAAGACCCAAGGATGGGACGACGAGGTGACCACGATGCTCGAGAGCATGAAGAGCGCCCTCGAAGAGCAGGGCCAGATCGTCCTGCTGATGGGCGATGGCGAGATTGCGGGAAAGCGCGTGGAGGTGGTGCCGCAGCTCCAGACGCTGTGTTCTCCGCTCGGACTGCGTGTCGTCGCGTGGGCGACGCAGAGCCGCCCCGACTGGAAAGGCGGCGGCGGGACGACCCGCGGTGAGCACCTGATCCTGATTCGGCGCGGCGAATCACGCGGGTGGTAGGCATTCGACGACGTCGCTCGCCGGCGTACCCCAGTCGTCGCTCGTAGAGTTCGAGGGCAGGACCGTGTTCGACCAGCACCACTCGTCGCTGTCGGTGTGGTCGATCCCGTTCCAAAACTCGCCCCGCAACGCCCGTGAGTGGCCGGCCTCCTCGTTGGGCAGGAAGGTCGCGCTGACATCAAGGACCGTGTTCCCGGAGAAGACGGCAACCTGCTCGAAGGTGCTGTTGCTCAGCTGGACCGCGTTGGAGTAGCGCGCCAGTGGTTCGGGACTCTCGTCGTACGGCCAAAGCTCTTGCCGAGCGATGACTCCGAGCTCGTCGGGGGGAAGGATCGCGCTGACCAGGATGAATGTCCCGGGGGTTCCGTTCTCGAAGTTGTCACGGTCTCCGATGCCGAGATTCAACAAGTCGATGTCGAACTCGGTGGCGTTGTAGAGCTCGAACCACTCGCAGTTGTCGGCGTCGCAGTTGGGGTTTGCCATCACCTCGGTGATGATGAGGTCGCCGGGAACCAGCTCCTCGACCGACAGCGTGTCGTCGCCTGTGCTCGATGAACTCCCGATATCGGTGTCGGTGTCGGGGGTGGTCTCGGTGCCGTTGTCCGTGTCGCTCGTCCCAGAGGAGGGGTCGGAGTCACTGACCGTGCTGGCCTGGGTGGTGGAGGCGGTCGTATCCGTGCCGGTCGCGCTCACGCCGGTGGTCGTATCCGTGGCGGTTTGGGTGATCGACCCGGCGGTGATCTGGGGCCCGGTGCTGCTCGAGCCGGTGTCATCTGTGGTTGCGCCGGTCGTCGCCGTCGTGTCGCCGTCGCCGCCGCCGCCGCCGTCGATGAAACAGCCGGTGGCAAGCACAACTGCGAGGGGGGCGGCGAGCGTGCAGGTGGAGCGAAACATGGCCACGGTTCGAGAGCTAGACGGACCCCACGGGGTGAAGTTGCAGCCCAATCGGGCGCAGGTTGTCATCGCGTGCATCAAGGGTCTCATGAAACGATGAGGACCGATGACCGACGCATTGCGACCCCCCGAAGTGACGGCAGAGGCGTTTAAGACAGCGATCTCGCAGCTGGGGGATGCCTACGGCGATTCGATCTCGGTCGAGTCGGTTGCATGGGGCGAGATCCGGTTGCGCATGCGGTTCGCTCCACGGTTCCTGCGGCCCGGTGGCACAATCTCGGGGCCGGTGATGTTTGCGCTGTGCGATGCCGCGCTTTGGGGTGCGGTTTGGGCGGCGACGGGGGCGGCGCTGATGTCGGTGACCACGGACATGACGCTGCACTTTCTCCGCCGTCCCGGTCCCAAGGACCTGCTCGCGCAGGGTCGAGTGCTCAAGGTTGGGCGTCGTCTGTCGTATGGCGAGGTCACGCTCTACAGCGAGGGGGACCCCACGCCGGTCTGCCATGCGACCGGGAGCTACGCGCCGGTGACAGATCCGGCGGCGAGTTCGGCGGGGTGAGGTGGACTCACCCGACCGGCTCGTAGGGGTCGCAGATGGCCCCTTCGATCGACGAGTTGATCGCTTCGGAGAGGTCGAGCGTGCCGCCGAGCACCTGATCGATGTCGAACCGTGCGCCGTCGGTCGCTTCGGGGATCGGCGGTTGACCGCCGTAGGGCGCGCTCCATCCGGGCGCAACGTCTTCACAGTTGCAGCTGCCGCCGATGTCCGCGGTGAACGAGAACACGCGGATCTGTTGGTCTTGGAGGACCTGCACCGTTTGCGGGTAGTCGTGTTGAACGGTGATGCCGTTGACGACGTTCGGTGCCTCGGAGAACGTGTCGTCGGTCGTGTGAATGATGATCCGCGAGGTCGTCTCTGCGGGTCTCCACGCGTAGCCGAGGGCCGCGACGTGCAGGGCGTCGAGGCTGTTCTCGGGCCAGGTGCCGTTGCTGCCGCTGCCGGAGAC
>CAYGTG010000083.1:0-14327 GCA_964352485.1 uncultured Nannocystaceae bacterium
CGCAGAAACCCGGCACGGACTTTGGGCATGAGGTACTAGCCGTCGTCGATGTCTTCGGCCCAGGCCTCTCCAGCCCAGCCGCTTGAGTGCGGCGACCCCAGCTCCGAAGGATCGAGCTCGGCGACTTCGGGCACCGAGGTATCAACCTTCAGTCGTCCTTCTGGGCTGACGCGGATAACATCTCGCGACACCGCGAAATCATCCGGATCGAAGCCGCTCGCCTCACTCCCACGAAACAACAGCCGACCGGTCGTGCTGACGACCTCGACGTGCGGAGACGGAAGACGACCGGCGACAGCCTCTCCCACCGCGATCCAGTGGAAAAGGTCACTGTAGGGGGAGTAGTAGTGCCTCAAGAGCGGGTCGTCGTAGGGCCCCACCCTCTCGTAGGAGGGAAGGGCGCAAGAAACGGTGCGGCGCCGGCCCGCGCCAAAGCCGAGATGACGCATTCGACCCAGCTGGCGCCGGCCGGGCGCGATCAGCCGAACGACGGCGGGGCTCGACTCGATGCTCGAGTCCGGCAGGTTCACCTTGATCTGCCGCCCGATCTCCTCGCAGATCGACTCGACCACCAGCCTCTGCGACTCGATTCGCGCAGCATCCTGAACGAGCGCTCTCACCCGCGCCGCGTACTCTCTGGCCCCCTCGTCTTCGAGTGGAGCATGTCCCTGCGGTCGGGCCGACACCCGAACCCGGGTCTCATCGGCACGGGTGCTGCTCCGGGCATGACAGCGCAGTTCGCCCAGCACCTCGAGTCCGTCCTGCTCGCGCCGGAAGGTTGTTCGCATGACGGCGAATCCCTCGTCGACGGCATGAGAGCGCACCAGCCCTCGAAGAACCTCACCGATGTCCCCGAAGCGCTCTTCGGTGTCGACGTACACCGCCGTGCCATCGACGACGATGGCGACGACGTCGTCGAATCCGGCGGCCTCGAACGATCGAAGCAACAGGTCGAGCACAGACAGGTTGCCCGTGAGCGTTTCGCGGAGTTCATCCTTCTGGTCGCCTCCCTTCTCGGATGCAGGAAACAACCGCTCGAGGAGTCCCTTCACCGCGGTGGTTGGACTCGGAAGCGTTGTGGGAAGCCGGACGGCGAGCGAAGCGTGAAACATGCGCGCGGGGCAACCGTACTACAGGGGACACGCCCGCGCGGACTCAGTGCGGCCCCATCCACAGGCCAGCGTCATCAGGTGGGCGTCCGTGGTCCGGATTCTGCAGGCTTTTCGGTCGACCTTGCTCGCCTCAGCTGCCCTGAACCAACGCGTCCAGCGTGCGCTGCGTGATCGGGTGGTAGCCCGAACGCGCCTCGGCGTAGATGCGCTTCGCGTCTGCGGAGCGATCGGACTCCATGAGCGCGCGGTATAGCGGGGTCAGGAATTTCCGCCGGCCCACCCGCAGCAGGAAGCTCTCGAGCGACGCGTCGGTCTTCCGGTACCCGCGACGAACCGAGATCTCGAGCCACTGCGCGAGGATCTCCGAGTTCGTCGAGGTGGTGAAGCCAAACGCATCGTCGAGCGTGCCCATGTCCTCGGGCGTGAACCATGTCGGCAAGGACCGCAGGAAGTGCAGCCACTCATGCGGTGTCCATCCGTTCGTCTTGAGTTTCTTGACCTGGACCTCGCCCTCGAGGACAGACGCGAGCGCGGCATCGACGACGTCAAACGCGGCGGACTCGGGCTGTGGAGCCCCAGGACCCATGCCTATACCGTGAATCCAGCCCTCGAGGTCCACGGGGGCTTTTCCAGCGAGCGGCGGGTGCTTCTCGATCAGCTCGGCTTTCACGAAGGCTTCGAAGTCGCTCGTGCGCACGCTGGTGAAGGCGTGCTCGGTGAACCATCGACGAAGGAACGGATCGAATGCATCTCGCCCGTAGGTCTCCTCGAGCAAGCGCAAGAAGAGCGCGCCTTTCTCATAGGGCACGTTGGTGAGGCCGTCGTCCGGATCGCGTCCGCGGAGATCGGTCGACAACCGTTGCTCGAGCTCCGGAAGCTCGGCCAACTCCTTGACCAGATCCTGCTTGCCCAGCATCGCCTCCATCTCCTCGCGCTCCCGACCGTAGAGGGCTTCCATGACCCGGCGCTCGACGTAGACGGTGAATCCCTCGTTGAGCCATAGGTCCCCCCACGACGCGTTTGTGACCAGGTTCCCCGACCAAGAGTGCGCAAGTTCGTGTGCGATCAAGGCGACGAGTGACCGGTCGCCCGCGAGGATCGTCGGGGTCGCGAACGTGAGCCGGGGGTTCTCCATCCCGCCAAAGGGGAACGCGGGCGGCAACACCAAAATGTCGTACCGCTCCCACCGATAGGGCCCATAGAGCGTCTCGACGGCATCGATCATCGCTTCGACGTTGCCAAACTCCGAGACCGCGCTCGCGAGCACCGAAGGCTCTGCCCACACGCCGCTGCGTGGACCCAGCTCCGCAAACTCGACCGCTCCGACGCTCATCGCCACCAGGTACGAAGGGATCGGCTGGTCCATCTCGAAACGAAACGTGCCCTTTTCTTCGGAGGGAAGGCTTTTTGCGGCCATGAGAGCCGTGAGCCCACCTTTGACATGAATCTCGGCGTCGAAGGTCGAACGAACGCCCGGCGTGTCCTGGCACGGGATCCAAGACCGCGCGTGGATCGCCTGCGACTGCGTATAGAGGAAGGGGCTCGCTCTGTCTGCGGTCTGCTCGGGCGAGAGCCACTGCAGGCCCGAGGCTCCGGGGGCGGTCGCATACTCGATACGCACCGCGTCGGCATCTTGGGGCAGCGTCACGCCGAGCGCTCCACCGAACTCCCGATCCTCGAGGGTATAGGGCGCGTCTGTCCACGAAGCGGCCGCCGTGGCGAGAGGCCGGAGGTCGGCGACTTGGGCCGTCTGCACCTTGCGAATCTCCAGGCCGCGGACGTCGAGCAGGAGCGGAGCCGAGGGATCGTGACGCTCGATGGCGACAGTCGCAGTGCCACGCAGCACCTGTGCATCGAAGTCCACGGCCAGGTCGAGCCCGGTGTGTGTCACAACCACCTCATCGGGGTGAGACACCGAATGCACGTCCCGGACGACCCCTGCCGCCGTGCCATCGGGCGCGACCGCGGCCGGCGTGTCGACGCCCGGGCCCGAGGCTGGTTTCGCGTCGGGCCGGCAACCGGGCAGCAGCGCGCAGGCCAGGAGTGCGGACATTGAGATTCGCGCAGTCATCGCGAGGGCTCGCGTACCCGGCCCAGCCTGGAATTGCAAATACGCAGTTAGCTATGACAGTTTACTCCAAACGCTAGGATCCGCGCCTCTCGGGAGGAACCCACGCGCGAGATCTCCCGACAGAAGCGTTCTCGACCCCCAGAAGACGACTTTTTTGCTCAAGTCCTGAACATTTTTGTTGATAAGAAAAAGTGTAAGCTGCATTATCAGTGCAAGCCGAGACAAAGGTTCTCCCCAATGTTCATCTCCTCCTCGATTCGTGCCTCGCTCGCCCTCTCCGCCGCTGCCTTCCTCTGTGGAGGCTGTGACCTCATCGAGGCGATCGCAGGCGAGGGGGACACGCTGGTGACCGTGTTCTCAAACCACCACGCCACGCCGACCGGAGGCCTCGTGCCCGACCGTGGCGGCGACGGCGAGGTCCGCGTGTTCGAGAACGACGAAGGCTGGACGATCCATCTCTCGGCCGGGCTCATCACCACCCAGGGCGTCACTCTGCAGCGCTGTGGCGGGGCCCAAAAGCCGATCGAGTTCTACTTCGGCTCCGTGGCAGAGGACCTCCGCAGCACCGATCTCGAGCGGCGAACCCTGGGCGGGACCGACGTCGACCCGGGCGAACTCTGCGGAATGACCGTCCACTACGGCCCCTTCTCCGCCGCAACGGACGACGTTCCGGCTGAAATGGACGCAGCGAAGATGGACGGGCTCACCCTCTACCTCGCGGGCCACGCGGAGCGCGGCGACGAGCTCATCCCGTTCGAGATCGCCGTACAGAGCCCGGCGGACGTCTTCACCGACCTGTCCGAGGGCCCCAGCGGGCCCGTGCGCATCAACGGTGACGAGGCCTTCCCGGTGGAACTCACGGTCTCCAAGACGTACGACCGCTTCTTCGACGGCGTCGACTTCGCGACGCTCACCGACGAAGACCTCGCCCAAAACGCCTTCGCCGTCCTCCAGCTCGAGACCCGCGTCGACGTCAATCACTAGCAGCGGGTTGGCAGAACCCGACTGGCACAGCAACTCGGCTATGCTCGGCGCGGGTGCACGTTTGCAACCACTGCCACGCGCGAAATCCACGGGGACTGTCCCAGTGCCAGCGCTGTGGCGTGACGATGGCGGGTGCCGAGCTGTCGACGCAGCCGACCTCGGGCGCCTACCACGGCCAGGTTCAACAAGACCCGATGATCGGGCGTTGGATCCTGGAGCAGTACCTCGTGAAGGCGAAGATCGGCGAGGGTGGGATGGGCGCGGTCTACCTGGCCGAACAACCATCGGTCGGGCGCAATGCCGTCATCAAGATCATGCACCCGTGGCTGTCGACCGATCCAAAGATCGCCGCGCGATTCGACACCGAAGCACGGGCCGCAGCTCGCCTGCAAAACCCTCACATCGTCTCGGTCTACAACTACGGCCGGCTGCCCGATCAGACGCTGTTCATCGCGATGGAGTACCTCGAAGGGTGCACGATCGCGGACCTCATGCGCTCGGAAGGCCGCATCGAGGCTCACCGAGCGGTCGGCATCGCGACCCAGGTTTGTGAAGCTCTCCAAGAGGCCCATCGGCGCGGCGTCATTCATCGCGACCTGACCCCCAACAACCTGATGTTGGTGGCACGAAGAGGAGGCCCCGACTTTGTGAAGGTGCTCGACTTCGGCGTCGCCAAGCTGGGGGGAGAGGTGACCGCAGGCCGCGGGACGGTGGGGACCCCCGGCTACATGGCACCCGAGCAGCTGCGCGATGAGCCGGTCGACGGCCGCGCAGACATCTACGCGCTCGCACACATCCTGTACGAGATGCTGACCGGACGCGCCGCCTTCGAGGCGAGCTCGCCGGCCGCCTTGCTCAACAAGCACGTCAACGAGTTGCCGCGCCCCATGATGGCCGCCGCGCCCGGTATCCACATCAACCCAGGGCTCGAGGCCTGTGTGATGCGGGGTCTCGCCAAGCACCCCTATCAGCGGCCCCAGGACGCAGACACCTTCGCCGAAGAGCTGTGGACCACGATGATGGGGACACGGATGTTCGCGGCCCCCGCAGAGCCACAGCTCGACGCCCCACGCTCCGGAGTGAGCACTCGGGTTCTGGCGCTGGCGCTCGCGACCGCAGTCGCGTTGGTTGGTTCGAGCCTCGCCGCGGCGTACATGTTGCTCACCCGTGCGCCGACCGAACTCGAGGCGCCGACCGACCCCGCGGAACTCGTCGCAGCGCCGCATCCTCTCGGTCCCCCGGGACTGGAACCTCCCAGCCCCGCAAAACAGGCGCTCATGTTGCACCCCGTGGCGGACCTGGAGGCCGAGCTCGAACGGGTCACCCTTCTCAGCGGGCTTCCGCGCAGCGCGATCGATCTCTCGATCGCGGAGTACCGTCGCGCCGCCACCGATCCTCCTCCGGGGGCAGATCCGCAGACATATCGAAAGTCGCTGCTGGCCGGTCTCATTCTGCAGTGGCGTGCCGCACAATCGGACGTGCTGACGACCGACCGCGACGTCGACGAACTCGAAGCGGTGTTCTTGATGATGCGCAGCCCCTTCGACGTCAAGACGCGGCAGCGCATGCTCGTCGAACTGAAGAAGGTGACGGCCAAGGAGCCGGATCCGGAGCGTGCCGTCAAGCGCAAATTGTTGGAGTGGATCGCGACCTTTGGGGACGCACCCGATGATGAAGCACCCCTGCTGATGGACGAGTAGACCTTGCGAAGCCGGCAAGCCACTGGGCCCGCCGCGTCCCTTGGGCGATACTCCCGGCTGTGAGCGACGCCTCCAAGTCGAAGTCCGACGTCCGCATCGAAGTCGAAGACGACCGCACCGGCATGGACCCGGTCACGCTCGAGCGGGCCGTGCTCGATCACCTCAACTACACCGTCCTCAAAGACGCCCGCTCGGCCTCGCTGCTGGACGTGTACACCGCCGTGGCCCACGCCGTCCGCGACCGGCTGGTGCAGCGGTGGATACAAACGCAGCGCACCTACTATGACCAAGACGTCAAGCGCGTCTACTACCTCTCGGCCGAGTTCCTCATGGGCAGAGCGTTGGGCAACAACCTGCTCAACCTCGGCCTGTGGGACACGGTCAAGGAGCTGCTCGGCTCGCACGGGGTGGAGCTTCACCATCTGCTCGAGAGCGAACACGATCCAGGACTCGGCAACGGTGGCCTTGGACGACTCGCGGCGTGTTTCCTCGACTCGATGGCAACGCTGGGGATCCCCGGCGTCGGTTACGGGATTCGCTACGAGTTCGGCATCTTCGAGCAGCGCATTCAAGACGGCTGGCAGGTCGAAAAAGCAGACGCGTGGCTGCGTCACGGCTACCCGTGGGAGGTTGCTCGAGTTTCGTACCGCGTGCCGGTGCAGCTCTACGGGCGTGTGGAGACGACGACCGACGAGCACGGTGCCCATCGGTCCCGGTGGGTCGACGCGCAGACCGTGCTCGGCGTGCCCTACGACGTACCCGTAGCTGGATACGGCAACAACACGGTCAACACGTTGCGCCTGTGGCGGGCCCGCGCGAGCTCCAACTTCAACCTCGGCGTGTTCAACGACGGCGACTACCGCCGCGCCGTCCAGGAGAAGGCCGACGGAGAGACGATCTCCAAAGTCCTCTATCCCGACGACCGCTCGGCCGAGGGCCGTGAGCTCCGCCTCAAGCAGCAGTACTTCTTCACCTGTTGCTCCATCGCCGACATCCTGCGCCGCTACAGCAAGCGGCACGACACCTTCGACGCCCTGCCGAACAAGGTCGCGATCCAGCTCAATGACACCCACCCAGCGATCGCTGTGGCCGAGCTGATGCGGGTCCTCGTCGACCAAAACGGTGTGCCTTGGGAGCGCGCGTGGGACATCACCCGCCACACCATCGCGTACACCAACCATACGCTCCTACCCGAGGCGCTCGAGACCTGGCCACGCAGCTTGTTCGAACGGCTGCTTCCCCGACACCTGCAGATCATCGAGGAGATCGACCGTCGGTTCCGGCGCGAAATTCAAATCTTCGATCCCCAGGACCAAGACCGGGTGGGTCGCATGTCCATCGTGTCGGACGGGGAAGAGCCCGCCATCCGCATGGCCCACCTCGCGGTCGCCGGCTCGCACAGCGTCAACGGCGTGGCCGCACTGCACTCCGAGCTCCTGCGCACCCGGGTCCTCAAGGACTTCGCAGACGTGTGGCCGCACAAGTTCAACAACAAGACCAACGGTGTGACGCCTCGCCGCTGGATCCTGCTGGCCAACCCCAAGCTCTCCGCGGCGATCAGCTCTCGGATCGGCAAGGGGTGGGTGACCGACCTCGACCAACTCGAGGCGCTCGAACGCTACGCCGACGACCCAGAGTTCCACCAAGATCTCCAGACGATCAAGCGGGCGAACAAGCAGGATCTGGCCAAGATTATCTACGAGCGACATGACCTCGAGGTCTCGCCGGACTCGATCTTCGACGTTCAGATCAAGCGGCTGCATGAGTACAAGCGCCAGCTCCTCAACTGCCTGCAGATCATCGCCCATTACCAACGGCTCAAGGCAGACCCAGGCCTCGATGTGCAACCGCGTACGTTCATCTTTGGCGGGAAGGCGGCACCTGGCTACGTCAAGGCCAAGATGCACATCAAGCTGATCAACGATGTTGCGGCAACGATCAACGCCGACCCGGCGATGCACGACAAGCTGAAGGTCGTCTTCTTGGCCAACTACTCGGTGTCTTTGGCGCAGCAGATCATTCCCGCCACGGATGTCTCGGAGCAGGTCTCGATGGCTGGAAAGGAGGCCTCGGGCACCGGCAACATGAAGTTTGCCATGAACGGCGCGCTGACCTGCGGCACGCTCGATGGCGCCAACGTCGAGATTCGAGAGGCGGTCGGCGAGGACAACTTCTTCCTGTTTGGACTCGACGCCGCGCAGGCTCGCGAGAAGAAGGAGAACTACAACCCCCGCGCTGAAATCGAGCAAAGTGATCGACTTCGCGGTGTGCTCGAGCTTATCGCCTCTGGCTTCTTCTCGCCCGACGACCCCAAGCGCTTCGACCCGGTTCTTCACGACCTGTGGCACGACGACCCGTACCTGGTGTGCGCCGACTTCGACAGCTACTGCGACGTCCAGCGGCGCTTGGGCGAGACCTATGCGGACCCACAACGATGGACGAAGATGGTCGTGCACAACCTCGCCAACGTCGGCCGGTTCTCGAGCGACCGCACCATCGCGCAGTACGCGAAAGACATCTGGGGCGCGAGCCCGGTCGCGGTGAAGCTCAAGGAGTGAGATTCGGTTCCCCTGAGCTTGCGTCCTCGCCACCGCAACGGTAAACCGCCCGATTCCATGCACGTCGGCATCGACTTCGGAACCTCCAACACCGCGGTCGCCCTCGCGGATGCGGGAGGTGAGGTGCGCTTCTTGGAGTTCTCGTTGTTGGGTGCCAGCACGCAGAGCTTTCGAAGCTTGCTGTACTTCGACCCCGACGGGCAGGACGTCCGCGCCCCGATCAAGTTCCACGCCGGCACCGGGGCCATCGAGGCCTACCTCGAGGCGCTCGGCGAGGGGCGCCTGGTCCAGTCGTTCAAGACCCACCTGACGACGGAGTCCCTGGGACGCACGCAGATCGGGCATCACGCCATTTCTTTGGACGACATGCTGATGTTGTTCTTCTCCCGGCTCCGCGAGCACATCACGCAGGCGTGGGGCGAGAGCCCCGAGCGGGTCACGCTCGGCCGACCGGTGCGCTTCGCCGGCGCCGAGGACGACGACGCCAGCCTCGCGGCACAGGCCAGGCTCGAGGCTGCCGCCCTTCGAAGCGGGTTCGAGAGCGTCGGATTCGAGCTCGAACCAATCGCGGCCGCGTACCACTACGAGCGCATGCTCGAGCGACCCGAGCTTGCCCTGGTCGCGGACTTTGGGGGCGGCACCACAGACTTCTGCGTGATGCGATTGGGCGGCCACAGCTCCGGCGAGGGCCGCCGCGGCGACATCGTGGCGACCGGTGGCGTGGGTGTGGCCGGAGACGACCTCGATGCCGCGATCATCGAGCACGTCGTGTCCCCGGAGCTGGGCAAAGGCACCCGCTACCGGGAAATGGGGCGCGAAAAGGCCGTCCCCAGCTCCTATTACTACAAGCTTTCGAGGTGGCATCACCTCTCGTTTCTCCGCGGCAAGCGGGTCCGCGCGGAGCTTGAGCGTCTGCATCGCGCCGCACTCGAGCCCGACAAGATCGAGGCGTTCATCCACGTGCTCGAGAACAACCAGGGATTTCATCTCCACAAGGCCGTCGAGCGGCTGAAGATCGCGTTGTCTTCCCGGGAGGTGGCCTCGTTCCGGTTCGACGACGACCCGGTCGAGATCGAAACCGTCGTGCAGCGGGAAGACTTCGAGCGGTGGATTGAGCCCAGCGTCAGCGCCATCACCACGGGTCTCGACGAAACGCTCGCCCGCGCCGGCGTGACACCGAATGCGGTCGATCGCGTGTTCATGACCGGGGGCACCGCCTTCGTCCCCTGCGTTCGCCGACAGTTCGAGCAGCGCTTCGGCGCCGAGAAGCTCAGCGGGGGGGACGAGTTGATGTCGATCGCCTCGGGACTCGCCGTCCGCGAGGGCATTGGGCGCTTGGCGAACAACGCGTAGACTCCAGCGGTGCGTTCGTACTCCTGGATCGGCGCGTACATCATGGCGCTTGGGTGCCGTGTAGACGGCCCGCCGCCGCTTCGATCGACCCCGCCAACGCCCCCCGCGGACATCGCGGCGCCCGCGGCCGCCGAACCCGTCCGTTGGACACTCGAGTTTCCCGGCGCCAACCTGCAGCTACGCGAGCTGGTTCCGACGGACGCCGGGGGAGTGCGACTTGCCGGCACCTTCACGGGAACGTTGAGCATTCCAGGGTTCGAGCCGCGAGCGGCCCACGGAGGCGCCGACATCGTTGTCCTCACCATCTCTGCCCGCGGGCATCTCGACGACGTGAAGACCTTCGGAAGCGACGGTGAGGATGACCTCCACAGCGTGCACGGCAGCCTGGTCTCGGTCCGAGCCTTCGGGACGTGGGCGCTTGGAGACGACGTCATCGTCCCTTCGCAGCAACACTCTGAGCTAGCCCCTCCCCCGTCCACATCGGTCGTGGTGGACGTTGAAAACGGCCTGCAGCGAATTGCGGCGGTCGACGGCGCACATCGCAGCGAGTGTTGGCCACTCGCGGACGGCTCAGCCCTCCTCGCCGCGTTCTTCGACGACGCTCATGCGCCCGCGATGACACGCCTCGAACGCCACAAGAACGGCGCGCTCGTCTGGTCCGCGACCTTGCCCGACGTCGAAGCAACGGCGATGATCGAGTCCGACTCTGGACTCTGGCTCGCGACCCGCCGCCCGCGCGTGCTGACGGTTCAACGCGTCGATCCCACAACCGGCACCATCAGCGAACCCAACCTCCTCCTGCGACCGGGCTTCGACGACCTTGGCTCCATCATCGCGCTGAGCCCCGAAGGACACGCATGGGGCCACTCCTCCGGACCGCCGCGAGCCGGCCTCAGTCACGCCGCCCGCCCCTTCTTTGCGACGCAAAACAGCTTCACCCCCCTGTTGGACGCAACCGCGATGGTCCTCGACGTCGACACGCCCACCGGCGACGTCCTCGTGCACGTGCTCCATCCCAGAACCATCAACGGTGAAGGCGCCGAGGTGTCCGAGGCCGGGGTCTACCTCCTGCACGACGGCGTCCCGGCAAAGCTGACCCGGAGCCCGGCGCGCGGTGGCGTCTTGACCCCAACCCACGTGGTCGTCGTGAGCCCTTGCGAGTCGGGCCCTTGCGTTCAAGCCGTTGGGCGCTGAGGTTCGGCCATTCATCGGCGCCCAAAGCCGCTGAAGTGGACCTCACGAGCCAACGCTTTGACAGGAGCGGCGCCGGGGCGCACCCTCGAAGTGCAGATGTCGGAGAAACCCGCCACCAAGGGGCGGCGGCTTTTCAAGCTCGCCAGCATGACCGCACAGGTCGCCGGTGGGTACGCCAAGAACCGCATCAAGTCGGTGTTTCAGAGCGATGAAGCTTCGGCCCAGGACCGCACGCAGATGTATGAGAAGTCGGGCGAGGTGATCGCCAAGACGCTCGGCGAACTCAAGGGCGCGGTGATGAAGGTCGGACAGATGGCGTCCGTTGCCGCCGATATCCTGCCCTCCGAGGTCCAAGAAGCGCTCACGAGCCTCCAGCGCGAGGCCCCGCCGATGCCCTTCGAGGTCATCGCCGACCAGATCGAGTCCGAGTTTTCCGCCGCTCCCGAAACGCTCTTTCAGAGCTTCGATCGCGTGCCCTTCGCCTCCGCCTCCATCGGTCAAGTCCATCGCGCGGTGACCGACGACGGCCGCGAAGTCGTCGTCAAGGTCCAGTACCCCGGCGTCGATGGTGCGGTCGACTCAGACCTCGCGCACCTCAAGCTCGCTCTGCGCGCCAGCGGACTGGTTCGAGTCCCGAAGAAGTCACTCGACGCGGTGTTCAAGGAACTCAAGGACCGGCTGCACGAGGAGCTCGACTACACCAACGAAGCCGACAACGTCCGCTTCTTCTTCGAGCACTATAAGGACAACCCCAGCGTCATCGTCCCCGAAGTCGTCGGTGAGCGCAGCTCCGGCCGCGTGCTCACCCTGACCTACGAGCCCGGTGACCACCTCGATGAAGCGCGGCACTACCCGCAGAAGGTTCGAGATCAGATCGCCTACCACCTGTTCGATGTGGTCGCAGAGCAGGCGTTCGATCTGCAGGTGATCCACGCCGACCCCAACCCGGCAAACTTCGCATTCCGCCGCGATGGGTCGATCGTGTTGTACGACTTTGGCTGCGTAAAGACGCTCGACCCCAAGATCGTCCAGGCGTATCTGTTCTCGGTTCGGGCCAGCCTCGAGGAGCGCTACGAAGACCTCGACGCGGGGATGGTTCGGCTCGGCGCGCGCAACCTCGAAGGCGCGCACGTGCCCCCGCGGTACTACAAGGTTTGGCGGGACATCTTCGCCAAGCCGCTCCTGGGCGGCACCTACGACTTCGGCCAGGCCCAGCTTCAGCGCGAGGCGATGAAACACGTCCCGGGCTTCATGGCCAAGTACATGACGTCGTTTCAGCCGCCGCCCGAGCTCGTGTTCCTCGACCGGGTGGTGTTGGGCCACTACGGCACCCTGCGAAGGCTCGGAGCCAACGCCGACTTCCGAGCTCAGCTCGACGCATATCTCGAGCGCGCGCCGACGTCGCTTGCCAGCCTCGATTCAGATTGAGCCAACGCCTCACTCGCAGGCGTCGGCGCCGACGCTCGTCGGGTCGCTTCGCGTCTCGCCGTCCATGTCCGTCGTGACTTCGGGATGCGACGCGACCAGGTCCGGAGTGCAGCGGGCCAGATGCAGATCGCCGGCCGCAGCGTCGACGAACCATGCCTCCTCGCCGGCCTGGAGGTTTCCGACCTGGGTGAACTCGGCCCCGTCTCGGCTTCGGATCTCGCGATTGCTCAGGTTTGCGTGCAGCGTCACATCGCTGGTCTCGCCCCAGCGGATCTCGATGCCGGATCCGTACGCGTCGGGGTGACTCATGAACACGGTGTTGTGCGCGACCAGCATGTCCACGCCACGCTCGATGATGATGCCCACATCATGCTCTCGGCTTCCGGCGTGCTCGGAGAACACGGTGTTGTTGATGACCCGCGTCCCGTAGACGGTGTCGACCAAGCCGATGCCGATGCCCCGCGCGCAGTTGACGATTCGGTTGCCGGCGATGTGGTGCCCAGTGCCGGACGCGCTGTCCCACATGTGAATGGCGTGCTCCGAGAGGCCACCATCGGCGTAGGTCATGTTGCCGCGAGCCTCGGGGAACCGCCCGTGTGCGGGCCGTTCAACACCATCGGCGGTGCAGTAGATGCCCTCGAAAAGGTTGTCGTGCACGTTCCAGTCGCGAGCGTTGTGGGTGTCGCTGCCTCCGGTGTAGCAGGTGGTGTTGCCCGCGGGGTCGCCATAGCCCCACACGTTGTCGCGCCCCGCGTCGGTCATCCGGAACTGACTGCACGAGATCTCGACGTCGTCGACGGTTCCTTCATTGACGCTGGACTTCAAGAACTGCTGACCGCCATCGAGCATGTGCACGTTGTGCACGAGCGCTTCATCGCCATCGGCCCAGATATGGATGAGATGGAAGATCGAGCGCCGCACCGTCAGGTCCGCGACCACGACCCCGCTGGCTGCGATCGTAATCGGTGCGCTTCCGTCACCGTGCGATCGGTACGCGCCATCGATCACCACGGCGTCCGCGCTCCCGCTCTGGGAGCGAACCGTGACGTCGGGCGTGGTGATGTAGACGCCAGAGAATCCGCCAGCGTCGGCATCCGGAAGTACATACGTCCCATCGGCCAGCAACACCGTGTCCCCGGCGCTCGCCGAGGATACGGCCTGCCGCAGGCTCATCTCGCCCGCGCCTTCGACCATCACGACACCGTCGGCGATCGAAGACACGCGAATCTCGGCGCCGTCGCGAACCGGAAGCTCCACGTCCGCGCACGATGCGGGCGGCTCCACCGGAGGGTCCCCGGTCGGGTCCTGCGGCTCCCCGGTCGGGTCTTCGGAGCCTTCGGTCTCTGAGACCCCGCCGGTCGTTTCCTCCGCCGTCGGATCGATGCTCCCGCTCCCGCTGTCGGTGCGGTCGGTTCCCGCCGCACCGGTGTCGTCGGCGGTCTCCGCGGAGGAGTCGGTCGCGCCCCCAACCGACGCCTCTGCGGCGCCATCTGCACCGCATCCGACCATCGAGACAACCCACCACATCCACGCCGTACGCTGCATGTTCTGGGGATACCAAGGTGTCTTGGCGCCCACCATCGGTAGGACTACCGACTTTGGGCGCGCCAACGCACTCCGTGCGGCCGCGGCGGCGCCCCGAGCCTGCGCTATGGTGCAGACATGCGCTGCGCTGCGCTCCTTCTCGTCTTCCTCGGCACGGGCTGCCAAGACCACACCACCGGCGTGCAGACTCTCTGCAACGCGCCGCGTGACTGCCAAGCGTGCCAGAGCGTCGAGCCGGCGCTGCTCGACACAACGATGGCCAAACACATCGAACGAAGCGTCCGCAACGACGAGGC
Organism: uncultured Nannocystaceae bacterium; assembly: GCA_964352485.1. Lineage (GTDB taxonomy): Bacteria > Myxococcota_A > Polyangia > Nannocystales > Nannocystaceae > CAJXVA01. The sequence continues at coordinate 14,242 of CAYGTG010000083.1, forward strand.
ACGCGTGCTGTTCGAAAAGCTCGCCACGGTCGACGACGCGCAGCGAGCCAACCTGCTCCCTGAGACCGCCGAAGCGCCCGCGCTCT
>CAYGTG010000084.1:0-14231 GCA_964352485.1 uncultured Nannocystaceae bacterium
CGCTGCCAGCGTCCGCGGTCATGGACCTGGCCTCACAGGCCCCGTGGGTCTATGTCGTCGACAAGGAGCGGCTCGAGCGGCGCGACGTGGTGGTCGGGCGCCGGGGAGGGTTGCAGGTCGAGATCACCGGTGGCGTGACGGCGGACGACCACGTCGTGAGCAAGCCCGGCGGTGCGCTCGAGGCCGGCGCCCGCGTTCGGGTGGTGGAGGGCTGATGCCAACCACGCTGTTTCTGGCGCTGAGTTTCCTGCGGGAGGGGCGGACGCAGTCCGCGTTGATCAGCGCCGCGGTGGGGATGGGCGTCGCTGTGATCGTGTTCTTGTCGGCGCTCATCGGCGGACTCCAGGTCGACTTGCTGGCCAAGACGCTGGGCACCCAGCCCCACGTGACCGTGAGCCGACCCGAGGAGCAGCCCCGCGCGCTGTGGGTCGATCGCGATGATGACACCATGGTGCTCACCCACCTTGAGCAGGCCGCGCAGCGCCAGCGGGGTCTTACCGGCTGGCGGCAGACGCTCGAAGACATCGAGCGCGCTGCGGGCGTGGAGGCCTGTTCCCCCGTCGTGGCCGGCCCGGGGTTCGCGGTCCGCGGGACCGTGTCCAAGGCGATCAACCTGATCGGGATCGACCCGCTGCGCTACGACAAGGTCATCGATGTTCGCAGCCGCCTGGTGGATGGGCGCATGGTTCGCGGCGGAGCCGAGGCTGCGATCGGCGTGGAGCTGGCCGATGCGCTGGGACTGGGGCTGGGGTCCAAGCTTCGGGTACAGGCGGCCGGCGGTCGCACCGAGCTGTTCACGGTGGTCGGGCTGTTCGACATGGGCAACCGCGACGTCAACGAGCGCTGGGTCCTGACCCCCATGCGCGCGGGGCAGACGCTGCTCGGCCAAGTCGGCGCGATCACCCGGATCGAGGTGCGACTCCCCGATCCGTTTGAGGCCGACGAGGTCGCCAAGGCCCTGGCGGGACGAACAGGCCTGGAGACGGAGAGTTGGATGCAGACCAACGGGCAGCTGCTCGCCGCGCTCCGCTCGCAAAGCAGCTCCAGCGCGATGATCCAGGTGTTCGTGATCCTGTCGGTGACGATCGGAATCGCCAGCGTGCTGGTCGTCTCCGTGGTGCAGAAGCGGCGACAGATCGGGATCTTGCGCGCGATGGGATCATCGCGCGGCGATATCGCTCGGATCTTCTTGTTTCAAGGCGGCATGCTCGGCGTGCTGGGCTCGGTCGTGGGGGTGGGGCTGGGAGCCGGGATCGCCAACCTGTTCCAAAGCCTTGCGGTCGACGACGCCGGAGAACCGATGTTCCCGATCCTGCTCGACACGCAGCTGATGGTGACCGCCAGCCTCGTGGCGATCAGCACCGGACTCATCGCTGCGCTCCTGCCTGCCCTGCGGGCTGCCCAACTCGACCCTGCGGACGCGATTCGCCATGACTGATGTTCTCGAGCTGGACGGGGTGATCAAGGAGTTCGGGGACGAGGTCGTCACCCGAGTGCTGCACGGCGTCGACATGCGCGTGCACAAGGGCGAGTTCGCCGCGCTGGTGGGTCCGTCGGGGTCGGGCAAGAGCACGCTGCTCAACATCCTGGGGCTGCTCGACCGGCCCACGTCCGGCTCCGTCAAGGTCGCGGGGCAAGAGACCACCGAGCTCACGGAGGGAGAACGCACCGCGCTGCGGGGCGAAGCCTTGGGCTTCGTGTTCCAGTTTCATCACCTCATCTCCGCGCTCACGGCCGCCCAGAACGTCATGCTTCCGCTGGGCATCCAGCTTGGGCGAATGACGTCCGAGCAAGAGGCTCGGGCGGTAGAGGCGCTGGGAGAGGTTGGGTTGGCCGACCGGGCGGGCGAGCAGATCACCAAGCTCTCCGGCGGTCAGCAGCAGCGGGTTGCGATCGCGCGGGCGCTCATCAAGCGGCCTCCTCTGCTGCTTGCCGACGAACCCACAGGCAACCTCGACACCGAGACCGCCGATGACGTGTTCAAGATGATCCGCGCCAAGAGTCAGGAGAGCGGGATCGCGTGTCTCTTCGTCACGCATGACTCCGCCCTGGCGGAGCGCTGCGACCGGATCTTCAAGCTGGTCGATGGGTTGATCGTCGACGTGCGCCCCGGAGTGAACGCCGGGAGCTGAGACCGTACGCAGGCGGTTTCGTTCGTAAAGCATTGCTCGTCTCGTCGAGGCCGGGCTATCACAGGCTCATGTCGCGAGCCGCTCGCATCTTCGCTCTGGGTCTCTGCGTGTCGGCGTGTCGGACGCCCGCGCCGGCGATGACGACCGCTGAGCCCGAGATTCCAGAGCCGGCTGTCGAAACCCCCGATGCGCAGCCGGAGTCCGACGAGAGCCTGCAGGCCGAGCCCGTCTCCGAGTCGCTTCCGCGAGGCGCGGATGCGGCGCTCCCGGCTGTGCACCAGACCAAGATCGACACCATCGCAACGCTCCCGCTGGAGAACGGTGAGGTGGTCGTCTACAGCTTCAACCAGCTTGCGGAGTTCATGGGCACGCGGGCACCGGAGCTGCGGAAGGAGATCGAAGCCGCGCGGCAGGAGCTGTTGCGCGAGTGTGAGGCCGACCGCGGAGCGCTCCGGGCCGATGAGCGTGAAGAGCTGCAACGCAACGAGCCGGGCTGTGATGCCGTGGCGTCGGCCAATGCCGCGGGACTGCCGGACGCCTCTGTTCGCTGTGAACGGATCGCACTCGCGCAATTCGACGCCGAAGGGACGATGGTGGCGCAGAAGACTCTCGCCGACCTTCCGTGCCGCACAGGCGCCGTGGCGGCAGAGCTTCGCGACTTTTCCGGACACGGCAAGCCCGAGTTGGTGCTGTTCGCCGAAGTTGGATCCTACGGCAGCACACCGCAAGGCTACGGGCTGCACGAGGACCACAAGCGGATTCTCGCGCTGCACTTGAAGTTTCGGGACGACGCGTTTGTGTCACTGCTCGAGCTGGACCTTTCGCGTCGAGACCTCAGTACTGCCAACCCGTCGACCACCGAACGCCGCGTCCGCGTGAGCCCCAGATGGCTGGAGATCTTCACGGCGGAGACCGACGGAGGCTGCGGCGTCGAGGGGCCAGCTGAAGACGAAGAGGCCGGCGAAGACGAGGAGGCCGACGAGGACGACGAGGACGAAGACCCTCAGTCGTGCGTCACGTTCACGGCGGAGCGCCTGCGCTGGGACCACTTTGAGGGCCGCTACGTCGAGGACAAGCCCGTCGTGATGGACGCGGCCGAGATCGAGCAGTCCCTCGCTGCACTGCCCGCTGTGCCTTGAGTGCTCTTCAGCCGCCCCTTGGCAAGCGACGAACCTCTGCGCCTGCTATGTCTGCGCAATGCTTCGCTGGCTGACGGTCATCGCAACCCTGGTCATGATCTCGGTCAACGGGCTCGCGAACGCCCTGCCGATCAACGGCAAGACGACGGGCGACATCGCCGATGGCTTCGACATTCTGTTCACGCCCGCGGGCTACGTGTTCTCGATCTGGGGGCTGATCTACTTCGGCGTCTTGGGATTCACCGTCGTGCAGGCGCTGCCGTCCCGCCAAGCGAACGCAACGATCATCGCGATTCGCCCGTGGTTCCTGCTCAACGCGCTTGGCAACGCGACGTGGATCGTCGTTTGGCACCACGAACGCTTCGTCCTGTCGTGGTTCGTGATGCTCGTCATCTTGGGCTCGCTGATTGCGATTTACACCAAGCTGATCGCGCGTCCGGCCGAAGGCGTGCTCGAGAGTCTCTTCGTTCAAGCGCCGTTTCGGATCTACTTGGGCTGGATCTCCGTGGCGACGATCGCCAACACGACGGTCGTCTTGTCCTCGCTTGGCTTCGAGAGCCTCTTGGCCGACCTCACCGTGACGCTCGGCATCATGGTCGCCGCGACCGCGATCTGCCTGGTCGTCTCGCTTCGCTTCCGCGACCCGTTGTATGCAGCCGTCTTCGTGTGGGCCGAGGTCGGCATCGCCGCGGCCAACCCGGACCAACCGATGCTCAGGGTGGCGGCCTATATCCTCGCCGGGGTCTGTGCCGCCGCCGGGCTGCGCAGCGGACTGGCGTTGTTTCGCCAAAGTGGCCGCAGGCAGACTGGACTCACCCCTTGAGCCCGGCCCACCACCGCGCCATCCGCTGAACCGTCGGCGTGATGCGTTCGAGCGATCGGTCGTAGGCAATGTCGCGCAGCATCTCCGATCTCGTCGGATACGGCCGCACCGTCTTGGTCAACGCCGCCAAGCCCTGCCCATGGGTCATCGCATGGGTCGCGGTCACGATTTGCTCCGACGCACCCCGACCGACGATGGTCGCGGCTAGGATCCGGTCTTTTCCGCGAGCCAGGTGTACCCGAGCGAAGCCGACCGACTCGCCCTCGACCGTAGCGCGATCGTTGTGCGCGACCGGGGTGCTCACGGTGTCGAACGCAACCCCCTGTGCGCGTAGTTGCTGCGCACTGGGTCCCACGTGCGCCACTTCGGGGTCGGTGAACGTGGCCCGCGGAATGACCCTTCGCTTGGCCCCGAGAAAGACCGGGAAGAAGGCGTTGAGTGCGGCGTACTCGGCCCCTGCCCATGCCGAGTGGGTGAAGCTGGGCATGCCGGCCGCAACATCTCCTGCGGCGTAGACCCTGCGGTTCGAGGTCCGGAGCCGATCGTTGACCGTGATGCCACCGGCTTCGACCTCGATCCCCGCCACGTCGAGCCCCAGGCTCTCGGTGTTTGGGATTCGCCCGGTCGCGACCAGGACGCGCCCGAAGGGCAGCTGCCTCGTGTCATCGGAAGTCCGAACCATGGCCACGTGCTCGTGAAGTCGCGTGACCTCGGCCCCGAGAATCACCGTGACGCCCTCGGCCCGCAGCGTCTTCGCGATGATTTCGCTCGCCTCGGGATCCTCGCGGGGCAGCAGTCGATCGCTGCGCTGCACCAGCGTGACCTCGCAGCCCAGACGCTGCAGCGCTTGTGACAGCTCGCAGCCGACCGGACCCCCACCGATCACGAGCAGCCGGTCGGGTCGCTGCGTCAGCTCGAAGACGGTCTCGTTCGTGATGGGATCGTGCTCGGCAAGCCCCTCGAGTTCCGGCATCCGTGGCCGGCTTCCCGTGCCGATCAACGCCCGCTTGAACCGAATCGTCGCGCCGCCCACCGTCACCGCGTCGGGCCCGACGAAGCGTGCTTCCCCGGCGATCACGTCCACGCCCCGGCCGGTCGTCACCTCGAGGCTGTCGTCGTGCGCAACCCCGGCTCGAATCTCGCGCACTCGGTGCATCGCGGCCGAAAAGTCGACCGTGACCGCGCCGGTTTGCACGCCCCAGGCTCCTGCCGTGCGGGCCCCGTGCGCGACCTTGCCCGCGTGAACCAGCGCCTTCGACGGAACGCAGCCGTGTACCAGACAGTCCCCTCCCAGGCGGTCTCTCTCGATGATCGCGGTGCGCAGCCCTAGCAGCGCAAGGCCACCTGTGGACACCAGGCCGGCTGTGCCTCCACCGATCGCGATGAAGTCGTACGCGTCGTCTTGCGGTGCGAGGGCCTGCCCGGCCGTACGCACCAGCGCATCCATCTTGGCGTTGGGGTTGGACATCAGCAGCAGCTCGGCTGCTCGCAGCAGGGGTCCGCCGCAGCCTGGGCGTCGGCGCGCTTGGGAATGCCCCGCGCAAAGCTCATGCGGGCGTACTCGACGACGCCCGCATCCACGAGTGCGATGGACTGCTCGATCAACGCTCGCATGGAAGCGACGTCGAGGTCGAGGTCCCCGAGTGCGCCGGCCATCTTTCCAAGCCCGGCGACCACGAGCTTGCGCTTGAGCTCTCGCGCCATCGCGTAGAGGCCTGCGCTCTCGTCGACGTAGGCGGTGGCCCGAAGGCCCGCGTCCAGGAACAGCCGTTGGTAGCCCGGGACGGTCATCGCGTCCTGCAGGCATGCCCAGGGCCCGATCACCTCGGCCAGCGTGGCGGGCAACGGGGCGTTGAGCACCATGTCTGTGATGCCCACCACGCCGCCGGGCTGTAGCACCCTCGCAATCTCAGCGACGGCCTTTCGCTTGTCCACGAAGGTGCTCAGCGCACACTCCGTCAGCACGGCCGCGGCGCTGTTGTCGTCGAGCGGAAGCGAGGCCGCGTCGGCCTGAATCGTCCGAATCCGATCGTTCAGCCCAGCCTCCGCCGCGCGCTCGGCCACCCGCGCCAGGTTCTTGTGGCTGAAGTCGACCGCCACGACGTCGTGCCCTCGGCTCGCGAGCGCAAGCGCTGTCGTCCCGGTGCCGCACGCGATGTCCACGACCGTGCAGCCTTCGGACAGCTCGAGCGCGTCCAGCAATCGCTCGCTCATCGCGACGCCGCCGGGGTGGAAAGAGTCCGCCAGCAGCGTTGCGACCCAGTCTTGCTCGTAGAACGCGGCGCAGCACGCCGCCGTGTCGTTTGTCGTGGTCTCGATTGTGGTCACAGCTGTCCCATCGGTCGGTTGCGGGCGTTGTATTCGCAGAACGAAACCGGGGTCCCGTCGGTCGCGATGATGTGGACGCAGCACTTGTCGATGCGGTCCTGGTCGTAGGTGTACGCGTCCATGAATGGCTTGATCCCGATCGCAAACAGCCCTCCCCAGGGCTGTGCGGTCTCGGCTGTGGTGGCTTGCCACTGAGCGATGCGATCCAGCAACGCATCCACCGCGTCGTCGTCGAGGGCGTCGAGGGCACCGCTGGAGAAAGCCCATTGCGCCGCCTCTCGCAGGTCCGTGGCGCTGTCGAACGTATCGGTGACGGACGCGATGAGCTCAGCCGTCCCCGAGTCGGCCCAAGTGTCGTAGCGCGGAAAGTACCGCGACACCGGGACCATTCCAGTCTCGGTGCGCAGCGCAAGCGCCATCGAGAAGCAGTTCGGATCGCTGCAGGGGATCGGTCCGAAGTCGTCCTGCGTGAACACGCCGTCGGTCTGCTCCACGATTCGCCGCGCGACCTCGGCCACCGTCATTCGCTCCACGATCCGAGGCGACTCATACCGACCCGAGTACATCGCCGGTTGAATCATGATCTTCTGCACCGACCGCGGATGCGAGATGCCCAGATCGATGAAGCGCCCCAACTGGTCGTCGTTGACATTGGGGGTCAGCGTCATGACGGGGACGGTTGCAATGCCCAGGTCCTCGCAGTGCTGCAGTGCGGTGAGCTTGGTCTTCAGCAGATCTTCGCGGCCGCGCAGGACCTTGAGGGCGCGGCGCTCGAAGCCATCGAACTGCAGGTAGACCGAGACCCGGTCGCCGCGGGCAGCGAGCTGTTCGGCGAAGTCGCGGTGGGCCAGCTTGATGCCGTTGGTGTTGAGGTAGACCTGCTTGAAGCCGCGCTCCAACGCGATGTCGATGAGCTCGAAGATCTGCGGGTGAATCGTAGGCTCGCCCCCCGAGAGCTGGACCAGGTCGGCGTCGCCTTTGCCTTTGCCCAGAAGATCGTCGAGCAGCGCGGAGTAGTCCGCAACCGAGAGCATCTCCTCGCGCTGCGGTGAGCTTCCCGCGTAGCAGGTGGGGCAGGTCAGGTTGCAGCGCTGCGTCACCTCGATGAGCATGTTGCAGCTGTGGTTGGCGACCTGGTCACCGGTGTGCCGCGGGGCGGGGGCACATCCGCCGGGGCCACAACAGCTCCCCAGCGCTTCCACTCGGGGGTCGGCCAGGTAGTAGTGCCGGACGTCGTCGGCGAGCAGGGCGGTGTAGGTCCCGTGGTCCGCACAGGTCTTGTCCATCCAGACCTTGCCCTCGCGCTCCAGCACCGTCGCGTCGATCATGCCCAAACACTGCGGGCACAGGCTCCGGGTCTGCTTGATCTCGCGGCCCGTGAACGCGTCCGGGGCTGTCTGCGTGTTCTCGGCAAGGTCCAGCATCTCGCCGAGGCTAACGCTCCCGGCCTCCGAGCGTTACCAACTGGATGCGGGCCTGCGACGCGCCTTCGCTCGTCGTCGGCGTGAGGTGGCCAAGGCGAGCCCGAAACCGAAACCGCCAAACAGCAGGGCGCTAGGGCTTTGCGCCCCCCCAAGCGAACAACCGCCGGAGCCGGCGTTGTCGTCCGCATCCGGTCCGTCGGTGTCGGTCTCCGAGGGGGCGTCGCCCGTCGCTCCGGTCTCAGGCTCCGGGCCGTCTGTATCCGCATCGCCCACCGCCGGCTGAAGCTCGGCCTCGATGCTGAACGCGAACGGGTTGGGCCCGATGGACTCGGGGGAGAGTGCCACCATCACATCGTGGTTGCCGTCGAAGCCCTCCAAGGTCAGCTCCACGACTCCATCGTCGCCAGACTGCGCGCCGACGGAGTCCAAGACCGCGGCACCAGGGGTTGCATCTTCGACCCGAGCCAAGGCGCCGTGCCACCGGACCGAGTCCTCGCCGAGGATCCGAACCACAAGATCTGAGTTCGGTTGGCCCAGTCCTTTGGGCACTCGAAAGAAGGTGATCCCCAGCCCCTCAGGAAAGTAGATGTCCGGAGGCGTGGCGGCACCAGGCAGCGTGTCGAAGTCGAGGTGAGCGGGGATCTGGGAGACCTCGGACCCGATGCCCACATCGACGACGCTGATGTGCGCCATGTAGTCGGGCCAGAACGTATCGAAGCTGATCCCGATGCCTTCGATGGCATCTCGAAAAAAGATCGGATCGTCGCCCTGCATCGAGCCCCACTCCCAGGTCTCGCGCACCGTGTCCGGACCGCCGTAGTACTCGTCGATGAACATCGCCAGCACCGCTGTGCCATACAGATGCCCGGTTCGCACGCCGCTGATGAACTCCGAGAAATTGTGGTGCAGCCTCCACTGCGGGTTGCCCAGGTAGGTCTCGACGACGGCGATGGTGCCCGGGACCGGCCGCAGACGATACGACATGTATTCGGCGGTTCCTTCCATCCACCAGACCCAGGACGCAACACTCACCCCAAACGGCCCGGTGATGCCGTACTGGAACGCGTGGCCCATCTCGTGGGCGGTGGTGTTGAGATGGTTGCCCGAGGTGAACGCAGGTTCATAGATCGAGCACTGCGGAAGGTCGACGCCGTCGCACTCGATGGTGATGCATCGTCCGAATGCCGAGTCCTCGTCGAAATCGGCGATGACCGAGAACGGCCCCGGTGGCGCAGGCCAGTCGAAAGTCTCCACGTAGTCGTTCCATGCGGCATCCGCCTCGTCGACGACGGCCTGGGCCGTGGACGACGAGATGCTCTCGTCGTATTCCACCCACACGTGTTGGCCTTCGATCTGCTCGGGCTGAGAGAATCCGTAGCAGGGCTCGGCAGCCAAGAGCGCGATGGTCAGCAGCAAGAACACAGCCGGTAGTGCAGCCCACATCGCCTCGCGACTCAACCGGAGAGGGCTAGTCTTTGCAGAACCCTCTCAGAAAGGCCCCTGCGCTTCATCCTGAGCGGGCGCCTGACGCGGACTCGTTGCCCGTCGCCACAGCCGCCTCCTGTTGCTTCTGTTTGCGGGCAACGACCACCGAGATGATGCTCATCAGCACGAAGATGAAGCCCACCAGGCCGACGCCGAGGTAGAGGTCGAGCGAGGTATCGGCCTGGTACTCGACCTCGACGGCGTCTTCGGCGAGATCGATGCCGTTGTTGTTGCGCAAGTCGTCAGCCTCATCCGTGGGAAGACCTTCCCACATCACGGTGCGGAGGACCCCTTCGACGCCGGCGGCGGGGTCGAGACCCACCGCCTCTTCGGCGCTCAGCTCGTGGGTCTTGAGCACCACGTGGACCGGATCTCCATGCTGCCAATCCGCGGGGACCAGTGGAATGGCCCACTGGACCGTGGTGCTGCCCTCGGAGGTCGTCTCGATCTGGAGTGCCGCGTCGATCAAGAACTGCACCTGCGTCACAGTGACGTTTCGGCTGGACCACGCTCAACCGTAGCGAACGCCGGGGAGGATGAGGAGGCCCGATTCCGCACAGGGTCGCGCACAAGTGGTCCCGTTGTTGTTGCGTTGTGGTCCACGCGAGCCGCCGACGGGGTAGGATCAGCCCATGATGCGGACTTGGGGATGGCTGCTCTGTTTTGCGCTCGTCGGATGTGGGGAGTACGTGGCCGCAGACGCGGATACTGAGGGCGGGACGGGGACCGGCGATTCGACCTCGGGCACGAACCCAACCGCCACGGCGCCGCTGACCGACGGATCGAGCGATACCTCGACAACGACGACGGGGGACCCCTCGACGAGCACGACCGCGGATCCGACGACCGCCGCGGACGAGTCCAGCTCCAGTGGCGCCTCGTCCGTGACCGTGAGCGGCGTCGTGTCCGGGCTCAACGGGTCGATCACGCTTCAGAACAACGAGGGGGACGACCTCACTTTGGACGCCGACGGAGCGTTCACGTTCGAGACGCCGCTCGAAGCCGGGGCTGCATATGCCGTCACGGCCTCCGAGATCCCCGGCGTGCAGCTGTGCGTAGTCGATCGCGGGGAGGGAAATGCGGATGAAGACGTCTCGGACGTGCTCGTGCGATGCGGCAACAAAGCGCTCTTTGACGGGCGCACGTCGGCCGAAGGCTCCGAGCCTTGGATCACCGATGGCACCGCCGAGGGCACGATCCCGTTGGGTGATCTGAGCGTCGGTGGCGGGAGCTCCGACCCCGTCTTTGTGGCTGGAATGGGTGGACGCCTGATCTTCAGCGCTCGAACCAGTTCGACGGGAGTCGAATTCTGGAGCACGGACGGCACCGCCGAAGGTACAGCCATGCTGGACGAGGTCGAGGAGGGCCCGGTCAGTTCCGGGGCGGTCGCGGCCGGCGTGCTCGACGGCATGCTGGTTCTGCAGGTTCGCGGAGCCCTGTGGGTGACCGACGGAGTACCCGGCGGCGTGCTCGAGCAGTTCTTCGACCCCGAGCCTTCCACCGAAAACAGCGTCACCGGTGCGGCGGTGCTGGGCGACGTCATCATCTTTCAGGCGCAGCTGTCCGGCGACCGCGAACCTTGGGTGACCGATGGAACCGAGGGCGGCACGATGCTGCTGGCCGACCTCAACCCCAACGGAAGCTCGGATCCGGAGTTCTTCGGAAGAGCTGTAGGCGGCCTGATTTACTTCTCGGCGGTCACCGAAGACGGCCGCGAGGTCTGGGCGACGGACGGGACGTCAGAGGGCACGGTGCAGGTTATCGACGCTGAGCCGGGACCGGGCTGGTCCAACCCCATTATCTCAGGGTGGCTTGGGGAGCGAGTGCTGTTCAGCGTCCTCGTGCCGGGACAGCTCTCCGAACCCTTCATCTCAGACGGGACGCCGCGGGGCACCGCGGGGCTCGGAGACCTCAACCCCAACGGCAGCTCGGACGCACTCGGCTTCACAGCGCTTGGGGATCTGGCCGTCTTTCGCGCGAATGATGGCGCGCTTGGCCGGGAGCTGTGGGCCACCGACGGCACGCCTGAGGGGACCGAACTCGTGCTCGACATCGACGAGGGCGCAGCGACGGGCTTCGACAGTGGGAGACTCTATGCGCCCGCGAACCCAAGCCCGGAGGGCGATCTGTGGGCGGCCTTCGCGGCGAACAACGGGGTCGACGGCCTCGAATTATGGGCGACCGATGGAACGGCGGAGGGCACCGAGATGCTGCTCGATGTCTTCCCAGGCGCGAGCTGGAGCTTCCCCGAGCAGATTCAGACCGTGGGTCCAGACCTCGTGTTCTTCTTCGCGCGCTCACCCGAAGAAGGCTGCGAGCCCTACGTGACCGACGGTACTCCCGGCGGCACGGTCGCCCTGCCGCCGGTGTTTCCGGGTCCGGGCGACGGCTGCGGCTGAAGGTTGAAACATCTGGGGTTGGTCGCACGTGGAACCTCTGCATGGCGGTGGCACGTTGGGGAGCGGTCCTGTGCTTCTTGGGCGCAGCATGTGTTGGCGCTCTCGACGATGACAACCTCGCATCGGTCGACCCACGACCGCTCGTTCCCTCCATGCATGCGGTTCCCGACGCCGAGGCGTCCGCAGACGACTTGCGTGGAAGAGAGCCTCGGCGCCCCTGCATCGAGCTCGTCGCGGAAATGAAGCTCGAGGGGCAGGCGCTTGAAGACGCCGAGCTGCTCTGCATACTCACGGCCCACGTCGAGCACACCACGGGATTCGTCGGGCACACCACGCCCGGACGCATGGCGTACGAATGCCTACTCGATGAAGGCCACTCTCAGGTGGTGTACGCGCTTGCCGACGCCCGTGAACCTGCGGTTCGAGCGTTCGCATACGAATCTTTGGCAACCGGCGACGCGTGGACGCTGCCAAGGATCGAAGACGCTCTGTCGGAGACCGCTTGGGTCTACACTTCGGGAGGATGCAACATCTACGATCTTGAGCTTCAAGAGTTTGGGGTCACGGCGGCTCTCCATTGGCCGGACCGTGACGCGGTCGAGCCCCTGCTGCGGGCTTGGGCGACCCAGGCGACCCCGCAGCGTCTTGCGCTCGCGTACGCCGAGCGGGGCGAGGAGCGGTGGGTCGACCTCACGCGGGCGCGCTCGATTTTCGAAGACACCGCGCTGACGATCGGCGTGCGAGCCTCCGCTGCGATGGCGCTGGCGGCACACGGGGAGTTCGTCGACTCCAAACAGCTCCTGGGATGGTCTCGCGGTGCGGGCGACCCCAGGCATCGCTCGATTCGTGCCCTCGACATCCTTGGCTACGCGCCAGCGTGGAGCGCACTCGTCGAAGCCGATTCGTTCATGTCGACGGAGCTCCTGATCCTTGGCGCTCACTGGGCACCCGCTGACGCGGTCCCGTTCATCGACGACCGGAAAGCGCTCGAGGCGATGCTCGAGCTTCCGACCCGGTTCCGCACGCCTCGTCTGGGGACTCTGGTTTGCGGCTTCAACCCCGATCGCTCCATCGACCCGGATTACCTCCGCAGCTACGGCAACCCGCTCCTCAAGGCCCTCGAAGACGCATCACTCCGCGACCGGTGCGCCGCATTCGATCCAGCCCAAGTGCCGTGCCGAGAAGAGATCCTGCGCGGCGCCGGCCATGCTCTGAGTGCGTCCATCGCTGCGGCGTGCGGGCTACAGCCTCCCGAGCCTCGCGGATGGACGAGCTACGAGGAGCCCTGCCAGCGGGACAAAATCACGGATTCCGACGTCATGTTCCACCTCCAGGTGCTGGAAGACCTTCGTGAGCGCGCCCGGCTGCTCGAACTCGAACGACGCGCCCACGCGGCGTCCAACGCGGCTGCGAACCCGCCCGAATGATTCGTGACCGGGCGGTCGCCGACCGCCGCCGACGGTGCTGCACATCCGTGTCCAGCGCGCCGCATGGCCCCCGGAGGCGCTCCGAGATCGTGACCCTTCGTCGCCGCGGAATCTCCGGCCAGGGTTCCCGTTTTCGCCGATTCGGCGTCCAACCTTCCCCACAATAGCGGTGTAGACTCCACCCGATGAACGCCGTGGCTTGGTGGCTTCAAGATCCAACCGGAACGCGACGCGAGATTGGCGCGCGAGGCCTGTTGATCGGCCGTGCGTCGGACTGCGACATCGTCGTGGCCGAGCCCGAGATCAGCCGTCACCAGATGCTGGTTCATCTCGAGTCCGGCGACCCGCGGATGGTTCCGCTCGGCGCTGCGCCGTGCCTGGTCGATGGGAAGGCGGTCGATGCACCGGTCAGCGTCGCCGAAGGCGTCACGCTTCGCATCGGCGAACTCGAGCTCTCCGTCATCTCGGAGCCCAAAGAAGAAGACGGCCCTCGGTGGTTGGTGCAGATGGTCGGGGGAGGCCTGTACTCCGTAGCCAAAGAGCGCTTCACCATCGGCGGCGGGACTGGGGACGACCTTCGCACCGACGCTCTGGCGGAAGGCGCGGTCACGCTCAGCCCCCGAGATGGCTTTGTCGCCGTGGAAGCCAACGTCGCGAATGTGAAGGTTGCGGGCAAGGTCCTCGAAGAGGGCGACGTCGGCACCGCGCGCGTTGGGGACTTGGTCAAGGCCGGAGGCCTCGCGCTTCGCGTTCTCGCGGGCGATTCCTCCTCGGCGGAGACGACCCGGCACCACCTGCGCCCCGAGCCCGGCGCCACGTCGGTGACCCTCACGTTCTTGCCCCGTGGCGGTCGCGTGGAGATGCGCGTGGAGAAGCGCACCGTGACGGTCTACCTCGCGGAGCGCCGCTGCAACCTCATCGCAGCGTTGCTTCAGCCGCCATCCGACTTCGATCCGGGCGACTTCGTCGATGATGAGGTCGTGATTCCGCGCGTCTGGCCAAACCAGAGCAAGAGCCGAACCGATCTCAACACCTTGCTGCATCGGGTGCGCAAAGACCTGATCGGTGCAGGGG
>CAYGTG010000085.1:0-14226 GCA_964352485.1 uncultured Nannocystaceae bacterium
ACGACTCGGCCGGCGACGACTCGGCGGGTTCCGACTCCGGTGCCCCTCCCGACGACTCGGCCGGCGACGATTCAGCCGGCGATGACTCGGCTGGCGACGACCCTCCGCCGCCGAGCGACGAAGTCCCCGACAACGCATACTGCAACGGCGTCGCCGACTGGGACCCCGCCTGGACCGAACTCGAGAACGAGATCCTCGTGATCGCCAATCAGCGACGGGCCGAGGGAGCCAACTGCGGCAGCGCCGGCTCATTTGGCCCAGCAGGTCCGCTCACGGCGAGCCCTGCCCTGCGCTGTGCCGCCCGCGTGCACAGCCAAGACATGGTCGACCGCAACTTCTTCGACCACACGAACCCCTCCGGAGAATCGCCGTTTCAACGCATGGGTCAGGCCGGGTATCAGTACAGCACCGCCGGCGAGAACATCGCCGCGGGCAACAGCACCGCGGCCGCGACGATGCAGCAATGGATGGACAGTGATGGCCACTGCGGCAACATCATGAACGGCGACTACACCGAGCTGGGCGTGGGCTACTACCCCGGGGGCCAGTACGGTCACGTGTGGACCCAGAACTTCGGCGCCCCGTGATACCTTCGGCGCCGTGAAGGTCTGGGGCATTGCCGCAGCCACGCTGCTCCTGGTGAGCGGCTGTGTGATCGACGAGGTCCGCGAGGACGACGTTGGGGATGCTCCAGCTTGCCGGGCGACCGCGCTATGGACTCACGACTGGGGCAGTCGGGAGGACGAGCTGCTCGACGCGATCAACGACGTTCGCGCGACGGGTGCGACGTGCGGTGAGCGGACGCGCGACCCGGTGCCTGACCTCGAAGTCGCGCCAGCGCTGCGCTGCGCTGCCCGCCGACATGCGGTGGATCAGGCCGAGGGCGGCACGCTGTCCCACGACGGCAACGATGGCAGCTCGACCCTGTCCCGGATCGACCTCGCACAGTACCCCGGGGTTCCGTCTCACGAGCTGCTGGCTGGTGACTTCCTCGACCCTCAAGCCACGCTCGAGGCTTGGCTGGCATCCCCCACCCAGTGCGAAGCCTTGCTCAGCTCGACTGCCGCCGAGTTCGGTCCGGGGTTCGCGCGGAGCCAGGACGGGGGCGTCACCGCCTGGGTGCTGCTCATCGGCGAGCTGCGGGACTGACCGGGAACCCGGGCCCGCGGTCCCGCAGCCTCCCGTCACGAGCCTTTCCGCGAAGCACGGCAGCCGATACAACCGACGCGCCACCGGACGCGCCCATGGACACGCTCAGCAAGCTGCGAAACCTCGCCGAGCTGCACGGGATGCAGCTCGGATACACCGACATCGCCGGCGCACACCAAGCCGCGCGCCCCGAACCACTGGCGCAAGCCCTCACGGCGCTCGGCGTCGATGTGCAGACCGAGTCCGCCATCGACGACGGACTGCGTCGCGCCCATCACGACCAGCACCGCGAGCGGCTGCCCCCCGTCGTGGTCGCGTGGGATGGCCACGGCAGCGTCGTGGTCAAGCTTCCCGACTCCGTGCGCGGAAGATACCGACTGCATGCCCACGGCACCGCGCACGAGGTGAGCACCGAAGGACTGCTTCAAGATGCTCCGGTCGAGGGCAGCACCGAGCTGGATGGCACGCGAATCGTGCAGCGTCGTCTCCCGCTGCCGTCCCCCCTGCCGCCCGAGCACTACACGCTCACGCTCGAGGCGTCGGACGGCCTCGGCACGCCCTCACTGCTGCTCAGCGCTCCACGTCGCGTCTACACGACCGACGGGCGTCGCGGCTGGGGCCTGTTCGCTCCGCTGTACGCGCTCAAGACCCAGCGGGATCACGGCGTCGGCGACTTCACAGACCTTCGCACCCTGATCGACTGGGTCGGCGACGCGGGCGGCAACATGGTCGGCACGCTTCCGCTGCTGGCCACGTTTCTCGACCAACCGTTCGAGCCCAGTCCCTACGCGCCGGTCAGCCGCCTAGCCTGGAACGAGCTGTACCTCGACGTCGAGTCCTTGCCGGAGTACCGCGGCATCGCCAAGACCGCCTTCACGGACGCCGCTGCGAACGCTGCCCGCGTCACGCTGCGCGGCGCGAGCCAGCTCGACTATGCGAGCGCGATGGCGCTGAAACGCCGCGCACTAGCCCCGATGGCCGAAGCCTGCTGGAGCGGACCGGGACGCTCGGCCCTCGAAGCCTTCCTCCGCGCACGTCCTGAGCTCGATCGCTACGCCCGCTTTCGCGGCACGGCGACCGCACGCGGCACGTCCTGGCATGACTGGCCCCAAGCGCTGAAGGACGGCGAGCTGCCCGAAGGATGCGACGATCCCAAGACTTACCGCTACCACGCCTACGTGCAGTGGGCGGCGCACAAGCAGCTCGAGGCCCTCTCCGCACATGCTCGCGGCCGGGGCAGTGGCCTATACCTGGACCTCCCCGTCGGTGTGCATGGAGACGGCTTCGACACGTGGGCCCACCGCGATGCGTTTGTCCCCGGACTCTCGACCGGCGCGCCTCCAGACGCGTTGTTCTCCGGGGGCCAGAACTGGGCGTTTCCGCCGCCCCATCCGCAGCGGCAGCGGGAGGATCACTACCGCTACCTGATCGCCGTGCTGCGCAACCACATGCGCTACGCGGGGGTGCTTCGCATCGACCACGTGATGGGTCTGCACCGCCTGTTCGTGATCCCCTCGCACGCGCCGGCATCCGACGGCATGTACCTGCGCTACCCCGCCGACGAACTGGTTGCGCTGCTGTCTCTCGAGTCGCACCGAAGCGGCGTCGTGCTCATCGGCGAGAATCTTGGAACGGTCCCCGACGAGGTGACCCGCAGCATGCAGACCCATGGCATCTCGGGCATGCACGTGGTGCAGTACCAGGCTCAGCCCGACCCCAGCGACGCACTTCCGCCTGCAAAGCCCGGCGACATTGCCTCGCTCAACACGCACGACATGCCGCCCTTCGCCGCGTACTGGACCGGCTCTGATCTCGCGACTCAAAAGGAACTCGGTTTTCTCGACGAGACGCAGCGCGACGCTTTGGCAGCGCATCGATCCTGGCAGCGCCAGTGCCTCACGGGCTACCTCGGCCGCCGCACCGGCTTGCCTGCGGACAGTGAGGCGCCCGCGGCCATGGCCGCCCTGCTCGAGCACCTTGGCCGCAGCGAAGCGCATGACGTCCTGGTCAACCTCGAGGACCTGTGGGGAGAGACCCAGGCCCAAAACGTACCGGGGACCTGGCGCGAGCACCCCAACTGGCAGAACCGAGCCCGCTACGACCTCGAGACGTGGACCCAGGACGCCTCGATCACGGCTCCGGTGCGAGTCCTCGCACGCGCCCGCACCGGAGCCGCACATCGTGGCGAGGTCCGCTACGACGTCACGCGCCTGACCGACGACGATCTCCACCTGTGGAACGAGGGCACTCACGCCCACATCGAAGACAAGCTGGGCGCACATCCGATGGAGCACGCCGGGACCGCGGGCACCTACTTCGCGGTGTGGGCTCCTTCGGCGACCTCGGTCTCGGTCATTGGGGACTTCAACGTGTGGGACCGTCAGCACACACCGCTGCGAGCCCGCGCGGGTTCAGGGATCTGGGAGGGCTTCGTCGTGGGCGTGGGTCCCGGCGACCTCTATAAACTCCACATCGGCTCCCCCCGCGGTGGCACGGATCGGGCCGACCCGTTCGCGTTCGCAACCGAGGAGCCGCCGCGCACCGCCTCCGTGGTCGCGCACGGACGCTACACCTGGAACGACCAAGCGTGGATGGAGAGCCGGGGCGCGCGCGGCGGCCAGGGACAGCCGATGTCGATCTACGAGGTTCATCTAGGGTCGTGGAAGCGCGTGCCCGAGGATGGCGACCGCTCGCTGACCTATCGTGAACTGGGATCACAGCTGGCCGAGTACGCGACGTCCATGGGCTTCACCCACGTACAGCTGCTCCCGGTGATGGAGCATCCGTTCTATGGCTCGTGGGGCTATCAAACGACGGGTTACTTCGCCCCCAGCGCGCGCTACGGGACCCCGGCCGACTTCAAGGCGATGATCGACACCCTGCACCAGGCTGGAATCGGCGTCCTGCTCGACTGGGTCCCCTCGCACTTCCCGACCGACGCCCACGCCCTCGCCGAGTTCGACGGTACGCACCTGTTCGAGCACGCTGACCCCAAGCAGGGGTTCCACCCGGACTGGAAGTCCGCGATCTTCAACTACGACCGCCACGAGGTGCGTTCGTTCCTACAAAGCAGCGCGCGCTACTGGTGCGACACGTTCCACGCCGATGGCCTGCGGGTCGACGCGGTGGCCTCGATGCTCTACCTCGACTACAGCCGGCAGGACGGGGAGTGGGTGCCCAATCGGCACGGCGGCCGTGAGAACCTTGGAGCCATCGACGCGCTCAGACAGATCAACGAGGCCGTGTACCGGGACTGTCCGGGCGCGCAGACCATTGCCGAAGAATCCACCTCGTGGCCGATGGTGTCGCGTCCGACGCACGCAGGTGGGCTCGGGTTCGGCTTCAAGTGGGACATGGGTTGGATGCACGACACGCTGGCCTACTTCGGGCGCGATCCGATTCACCGTCGCCACCACCAGCAAGAGCTGACGTTCCGCATGCTGTACGCGTTCGGCGAGAACTTCGTCCTGCCGCTGTCGCACGACGAAGTGGTGCACGGAAAAGGCTCCGTCCTCACCCGCATGCCCGGGGACGAGTGGCAGCGCTTCGCGAACCTGCGCGCGCTGTACGGATACATGTACGGCCAACCGGGCAAGAAGCTGCTGTTCATGGGCTGCGAGTTCGGCCAGGTCCGCGAGTGGGACCACGACCGAAGCCTCGACTGGCACCTCACGCACGACCCCAAGCACGCGGGGGTTCAGCGCTGGGTCGCAGATCTCAACCGGCTATACCGCGACGTTGCGGCGCTGCACGAGCGCGACTGCGACCCCGAGGGGTTCGCATGGGTCGACTTCGCCGACGCCGAGGCCACCGTGTTCACCTTCTTGCGCTACGCCAAGGACGGGACCCCGGCCCTGGTGGTCTGCAACTTCACCCCAGTGCCCCGCCATAACTACGGCGTTGGGGTTCCTCGCGGCGGGTGGTGGCGCGAGCGCGCCAACAGCGACGCTCACGAATATGGCGGAAGCGGGCTGGGCAATGGCGGCGGAGCCTTCGCCCGTGACGAGGGCGCGCACGGGCACCCGCACAAGCTCGAGCTTTGCCTCCCTCCACTCTCCGTCTTGTTCCTGACCCCCGAAGGTGTCGCATGACCCAGCGCTACGTCTGCATCCACGGGCACTTCTACCAACCCCCGCGGGAGAACCCCTGGCTCGAAACCGTCGAGCAACAGGAGTCCGCGGACCCGTTCCACGACTGGAACGAACGCATCACGTCCGAGTGCTATGGCCCCAACGCGTGGGCCCGAATCCTCGACTCGGAGGGATTCATCGAGCGGATCGTCAGCAACTACGAGCGCATCAGCTTCAACTTTGGGCCGACGCTGCTGGCATGGATGGAGCGTGAAACCCCGAAGGCCTACGACGCGATCCTTGCCGCGGAGAAGGCCAGTCGCGCTCGGTTCGGGGGACACAGCTCGGCGTTGGCACAAGCGTACAATCATTCGATCCTTCCGCTGTGCACCGAAGCCGACCGCCGAACTCAGATTCGCTGGGGCATCGCCGACTACGCCCACCGCTTTGGCCACGCGCCCCGAGGCATGTGGCTGCCCGAGACCGCGGTGGATACACCCACCCTCGAAGCCCTCGTCGACGAAGGCATCGAGTTCACCCTGCTGGCGCCCCATCAAGCCAAACAAGTCCGAGCCCCCGGTGAGCCGTGGCGTGACGTCTCCGGTGGACGTATCGATCCCCGGCAGCCATACCGCTGCACACTCCCATCGGGGCGCGTGATCACGCTGTTCTTCTACGACGGACCGGTCTCGCAGGCGGTCGCGTTCGAACACCTGCTCGACAGCGGTGATCGCTTCGCCGACCGACTGATGGGTGCCTTCGGTCCCGAGGATGGCGGGCCCCAGCTCGTTCACATCGCGACCGACGGTGAGACCTACGGCCACCACCACCGATATGGGGACATGGCGCTCGCCTACGCGCTGCGGCGGTTCGAGGATGATCCGAGCGTCGAGCTGGTCAACTACGGCGCCTTTGTCGACGCGCACCCGCCCACCCACGACGTCGAGATCCTCGAGCGGACCTCGTGGAGCTGTGCGCATGGAGTCGAGCGCTGGCGCAGTGACTGCGGCTGCTGCACCGGCTCCAACCGCGGCTGGACGCAGTCTTGGCGGGCGCCGCTGCGTGAGGCCCTCGACTGGCTCGCCGGGCAGGTCGCGGCCCTGTTCGACAGCCGCGCCCGCGCGCTCCTTGCGGATCCCTGGAGCGCTCGGGACGGCTACATCGCCCTGATCCTCGAACGAACCGACGAAGCCACGGCGCTGTTCTTCGAGACGCACGGCATCGGCAAGCTCACCGAAACGCAGCGCATCGAGGCCCTTCGGCTGCTGGAGATGCAGCGCCACGCGATGCTCATGTACACCAGCTGCGGTTGGTTCTTCGACGATGTCTCAGGCATCGAAACCACCCAGATCATCCGTTATGCAGCCCGAGCGATTCAGTTGGCCCAGGAGGTCTCGGACGTCGCCCTGCAGCAGCCCTTTGTCGAGCGGTTGGCCCAGGCCAAGTCCAACCTGCCCGAGGAGGGCGATGGGCGACTGCTCTACGAGCGCCACGCCGAGCCGCTGGCCGTCGACCTGCCCCGTTTGGTCGCCCACTACGCCGTCAGCTCGCTGTTCAAGGCCTACAAGCCGCGGGCCGAGGTGTACGCGTACGCGGTCCAACAGCTCGATTATCATACAGCGTCGCTCGGCCGGAGCCGTATCGCGCTCGGCAAGGTCGCCGTCGTGTCCCAAATTACTCGCGAGGCCGACGAGCTGAGTTTTGGTTTCGTCCACCTTGGCGACCACAACATGAGCGGAGGCGTCCGTGGGTTTCGAGGGGAGGCCGAGTACGACGCGATGTTGAGCAACGTGCTTGGCGCCTTTGGGAGCGCGGACATGCCCGAAGTCCTCCGGCTTCTCGATGCGCACTTCGGCGAGCTCAAGTACTCCATGCGTTCGTTGTTCCGAGACGAGCAACAACGGGTGCTCGAGTTGGTGGTCGACAGCGCCACCAACGATGCCCAGGAGGTCAGCGCTCGACTCTACAATCAGCACTCTCCGCTGCTGCGCTACCTCGCGACCCTCGACCTCCCGCTGCCCAAGCCGCTCAAGGGCCTGGCCAGCTTCGTACTCAACACGATGCTCCGCTCCGAGTTCATGGCGCGCGAGCTCGATCCGGACCGTATTCGGGAGCTGATGAGAGAGGCCGAGGCGCTGCGGGTCGACCTCCACCGGGTCAGCCTCAACTACACGCTGCAGCTCACGCTCGAGAGCGCAACGGCCCGTTGGGTTGAGGCCCCCGAGCGCGTGGGTCGCCTCCGCCGGCTGCGAGTCCTTGCCGACCTCGCCCGCAGTGGACCGTTCGAGGTCGACCTGTCGACCCCGCAAAACGAGTTCTACCGGGTCCTGCAGACAACCCTGCCCAGCTATTCGAAGGCAGCCGACGCGGGGGACGAGACGGCCATCCAGTGGCGCAACGTTTTCCAGGGTCTCGGCGGCGCGCTGCGGATTCGCCTCCCTGGCGCCGAGCCGCACCTTCAGACCCCCTAGACACTCGATTCGCGCGAGTTCCGCATCCGCGTACGGGCTGGCCGAGCCGCCGAGGGAGGGAAGCGCCGGCGCGCTCGAGGCTGACGCAGCCCCGTCCATCGCGTGGGCTCAAAGCCCGAAGAACGAAGCGACTTCGTCCCGGAACGGGTCGTTCACCGCTGCGGCCAAGATGATCGAGACGGTCAGGCCAATCCCGGCGAACAACACATCCTTGCCGATCATCCTCGCCGCGAACGTCCATCGCCGCTTCGAGGAGCCGCGCAGCGCCATCGCGAGTTCGCGACCTCCGAGCAGGCCGAGGAACACCCACGTTGTGCTCATCGGAACATTAGAGACGAACTTGAAGTAGTAGAGGATCACCGCGTAGACGAAGTCGATGATCGTCGCGGCGCGAACGTCCACGACGCCAGACTTCTCGTCGACGATCTCCTGGACCTTCTCGCCGCCCATGCGAAACAGCAGCCCCAGGCCCAAGAAGATGGCCCCCGCAAAAACAAAGAACTCGGGCAGGCTGAGGCTGCGCGGCAGGTAGACCGCGATGTTGGCTGCGTCCTGCTGCAGCCACACTGACCACAACACGCCTGAGATGACCCACTGCCCCACGCGCCAGGCCGGGTGCGCGTCCCGGGTCATCCACCGATCGATGATACGCGCGACGAGCATCCAGACGATGATCGCAACGACAAACGCGACCACATACCCAGTGAGGCTCTTGGTGAGCACCTTGCCGACGCTGCTCACATCGGTGGCAAAGCTAGTCAGCAACAAGAAGGTCGTGCTGACCGGCATGCGCAGCCGCGTCAACACGAGCAGGAACAGCGGTGCCGCGACCTGCAGAAACGAGAACTCGGTCGGCGCAGTCTCGAACCCCTTGGATGCGAGTCGCTGGTAGCTGACGTCGCCGTCGAAGGTGACAAAGCTGTAGGTCGCCGTCACGAGGAAGATGCCTCCCATGAACAGCCACAACACCCACCACGCCGTCCTGCGGTTGGAGGTGATGAACGTGCCGATGGTCTGGATGCTGTCGTTGGCGATCGCCGAGTAGCCGGCGAAGGCAAACCCGACCCAGGCCGCGACCATGGGCGTGCGATAGGTGGCGGCCGAGACCAAGAAGCCACACAGCAACACGATTAAGAAGTTGCGCTCCCGAGCGATGACCTCGGGAATCTGCTTCATCAGAGTCGGTGTACCTGCGTCGCCGTTCGACATCTCGAGTCCCAGAACGAGGCGAAGGTAGCGGGCCCACATTCCGGGGGGATGCCCGCACCGAAACAAGAACCCAACAAGCAGGTGACGTTTCTGTGTCGGCCCAGAGACGCCCATCCGCGATCGGCGCGCGACGTCTCACCGGACGCCCCGCAAGCCCTCGGGATCAGGAGAACTTCGGACGCATAGGCTGTCCCCGGCGCGGCCGTGTCCGCACGCGGAGCCGCTGCAAAGCGACCCCATACAGACCCAACGGTGGGATCCCCGGACTACCGAAGTCGCTCGAGCATCGCCGGCGTGACCAGCGTGATTCCGCCCGGCGTGCGATGGAACCGCTCGCGGTCCGCGTCAGCATCCTCGCCGATCACGATGCCCTCGGGGACCTTGCAGTCGCTCGCGACGATGACCTTGTGCAGCCGCGCGTGTCGACCGATGTTGCAGCGCGGAAGGATGAGGGATCCGGTGACCTGACTGTAGGAGTTCAGCCGCGTATTGGTGAACAAGATCGACCGCCGGATCGTGCTCCCCGAAACAACGCACCCGGCGGAGACCAAGGAGTCCACCGCCATCCCGCGCCGGTCCTCGTCGTCGAAGACAAACTTCGCGCACGGCCGCTGCTCTTGATACGTCCAGATCGGCCAACGCGAATCGTAGAGGTCGAGTTGAGGCGTGACCGAGACGAGCTCCATGTTCGCGTCCCAAAACGCGTCGAGCGTGCCAACGTCGCGCCAGTAAGGCTCCGTGGCTCCGTGGGTCAGCACGCAGCTTTCCTGATACGGATGGGCGTAGAGCTTTCGCCGGCCCACCAACGACGGGACGATGTCGTGCCCAAAGTCGTGCGAGGAGCCGTCGTTGTCCGCATCCCGCTCGAGTGTCTCGAGCAGGACGTCGATGTCGAACACATAGATCCCCATCGAGGCGTAGGAGACTCCGTCCCGACCCGGGACCGCGGGCGGATCGGTCGGTTTTTCGACGAAGCCGACGATCTCGCCCGCGTCGTCCGCATCGACACAGCCGAACGCGGTCGCTTCCTCGCGCGGGACTTCCACGCACGAGACCGTGACCTCGGCGCCCGACTCGATGTGCGCTTGAATCAAGCGGCTGTAGTCCTGCCGATAGACGTGGTCGCCCGCGAGGATCAGGACATAGCGGGGGCCGTGCTCCCGGATCACCTGCAGGTTTTGGTACACCGCATCGGCCGTGCCCAGGTACCAGCTGCCGGCCTCGGTTTGTTGTTGAGCCGGCCAAAGCTCGACAAACTCGCCGAGCTCTCCTCGCAGAAAGTTCCACCCACGCTGGATGTGCCGGATCAGCGTGTGGGCGCGGTATTGGGTCACGACCGCCACCTTGCGGATTCCGGAGTTGATGCAGTTGGAGAGCGGAAAGTCGACCACCCGGAACTTGCCGCCGAACGGCATGCTGGGTTTCGCCTCGTTCGCGGTCAACGCTCGCAGCCTCGACCCTCGGCCTCCGGCAAGCACGAGGGCCAAGGTCGAACGGGCCGCATCTCCAACGTCACCAGCATTCATCCCTGCTGTTTGTGCCACGAAGTCCCGCGCATTCGGTGTCCGCAGCGTCACTTTTTGTCATCGCGTGGTCACGCAACGGCTGCGCCCCCAGGCCCGGGGCAAGAATGGGCGAGAGAAACGGCATGTCGGGTTTCACCTCGGGCTGCTAGCGTCAGGCCATGCGAATCCTCCATGTCGCGTCGGAGGCCACAGGCCTGGTCAAGACCGGGGGTTTGGCCGATGTCGCAGCCGGACTCGCACGGGCCCAACGCGACGCGGGGGACGACGTCCGGCTGTTGTTGCCGGCGTACCGAGGATGTGCGCAGCTGGCCGATGCAACCGTTCGCCACGCGCTCGGCGACCCCCTGAGTGGAGGCCCAACGCGCCTGCTCGAGGGCCGGTTGCCCGGGAGCGACGTGCCGGTGTGGCTGGTCGATGCGCCGACCTTGTACGATCGGGACGGCGGCCCGTATCTCGACGCACAGGGCAAGGACTACGCCGACAACCCGCTGCGGTTCGCGCTGCTGGGGAGGGTCGCCGCGCTGCTGAGCACCGCTGGGCCCGCGCTGGGTTGGGCGCCCGAGGTCGTACACGCGCACGACTGGCAGGCTTCGCTCGCGCCGGCGACGTTGCACTGGTGGGGCGGCGCACGCCCGGGAACCGTGACAACCGTTCACAACCTAAGCTTTCAAGGGCGCTTCTCGCCCGACGTGGTGGCCACCGTTGGACTCCCAGCAGCCGCGTACGCGCTCGAAGGCGCGGAAGCCTACGGAACGTTTTCGTTCCTCAAGGCCGGCCTCTTCTACGCGGATCGCATCACCACCGTCAGCCCAACCTACGCACGAGAGATCCAATCCGAGGCCGGTGGTGAAGGCCTGCACGGCCTGCTGCAGCGTCGCTCCGATCGTCTGCACGGCTTGCTCAACGGAATCGACGAGGCGGTATGGGACCCCCAAACCGACCCAGCCCTGCACGCAACCTACGGTCCCCACAACCTCGGCCCGCGCGCGGCCAATAAAAAGGCCCTGCAGCAGCGCTTTGGCCTCGAAGAAGACAGCGACGTCCCGCTGGTCGGTCTCGTCAGCCGACTGAGCGATCAAAAGGGCGTCGACCTGCTGCTCGCCGCAATGCCGCGACTGCTCCGTTCGCCCCTGCAGCTGGTCGTCCTGGGATCGGGCGAGCCCGGCCTCGAGTCCGCCCTGCGCGAGCTGGCGCGCCAGCACCCCAGGCGCGTGGGCTTGAACATCGGCTACGACGAAGCGCTCTCGCACCAGGTGATCGCCGGATCGGACTTGTTCGCGGTCCCTTCGCGGTTCGAGCCTTGCGGTCTCACGCAGATGTACGCGATGCGGTACGGCGCGTTGCCGGTCGTTCGCCGCACCGGTGGCCTGGCCGACACCGTCACCGACATCTCGGCCGGGGGCTGCGGTTTCACGTTCGATGCGATCGATGCCAATGCGCTGCGAGAGGCGATGCAGCGGGCGCTGGAGGTCTACGAAGACCGCGCTCGGTGGACGGCGTTGCAGCAGCAAGCGATGCAACGCCACTTCGGCTGGAGCACCGCGGCCCGCGGCTACCGTGACGTCTACTCGGCGGCGATCGCCGATGCGTCGTCGACGTAGATGTGCGAGCCACTGACCATCGACAGGTAGCCGCGCTGATTGCCCGGCGCCTCGACCGGCCGGAGCGTTTGCGCGTCGACCCGGGCAACTCGCGGCGGCCCGCCGAAATTGATCAAGAACTCGTCGCCGGACAGCGACAGCGCGATGCCCCGCGGGTTGGGCACGCGCAGCTTGCCCACCAGCGCGCCGGTCTCGAGATCCCAGAACGTGACGAAGTTGCCCAACGGAGTTGTCGCGCCCGCCACCCGCGTGCCGGGGTGAATCGCGACGCTGAGCGTCTCGCCAAGCAGCTTGGTGACGATCTCCGCTGGCTCCGCGATGGTGCTCAACGCTGCGCCCGATGCACGCACGCTGACCCCGCCACAGGATCGGCTGGGGTCGTATCCCTCCCGCGGCGCGCTCACCACCGCCAGATCGCCGGCCGCCGTGAGATCGAGGTGACCGGCGTTGATGTGCGCCGAGGGCATCGGCAACACGTCCAAGGCCTTGCCATCCCGGACGTCGACGAACACGACGCTAGGCGGGTCCTCGTCTCGCCCCGCACCCGAGCCCCCGTTGGCGACCACGAGCGTGGTCCCATCGGCCGCGAATTGGCAGTCATGCGGCGCCAGTCCATGCGATGGAAAGTCGCCCAGGGTTTCGAACGTCTTCCCGTCCCGCACGGTGATGTACCCACGGCGCCCATCGCGGAGATCGGTCTCGGTGCAGTACAGCAAGCTGCCGTCGGGCGAATACGCCCCGTGGCCGTAAAATTGGCGGTGCGGTGCGCACGCGATGGTGCGCACCACCGCGCGGGCCTCGAGGTCGAAGACGCAGCAGCCCGGGCCGTGCTTCTCGAACATGACGATTTCGCGCAGCCGCGTTGGATGCGGCGTGATCCCGTGGGCGAGAAAGCTGATCTCGGCGTCTTGGGCCTGCGGCTGCGCCGCATCCAGATCCACCTGACCCAGCACGAAACGAGCCTCGCCGGTGGATTTGTGGCGCAGCGCCCCACCTCCAAGAACCACTCCAACCGCACCGCCTGCCGTCATGGCATGAACCTATCACCGACCCAGGTCACCGAGTGTGGGCACCTCGACACGGCGTGCCTGTGGCATGATGCGGGCATGCGGTTGGAGTCGATTGGGTGGGTCCTGGGAGCACTCCCCTGGGTCTTGGCAGGGTGTTCTGGACCCGAAGGCCAAGCTGGCACGACAGACACACCGACGACGTTGGCCACGCTCTCGGGGACTTCGAGCACGCCCGATGGCTCCAGCTCGGAGACCACGGGCAGCGCCACGACCGGGCCGGCGGCCGAGACCGACCCGCCGCCCCCTTCGACCGAAACGGGCGAGGCCCCGAAGTTCGACCTGGGCATCCAGCCCGACGTCCAGCAAGACGTCGAAGACGGCTGCACCAAGGTCGATTTTCTCTTCGTCGTCGACAACTCGGGATCGATGGAAGACGACCAGGCCAACCTGATCTCCAACTTCCCCAACTTCATCACTGGAATCCAGTCCACGCTGGAAAACGTCGAGGAGTACCACGTCGGGGTCGTCACGACGGATGCGTACTCCGGCAACCTCCCCGCCTGTCAGGTCCTGGGGGGCCTGGTCTCGAGGACGGCCGGGACCGCGTCGAGCGACCAGCTCTGCGGGCCGTATGCCGACGGCAGAAACTACATGACCGAGATGGACGACCTCGCGACCAGCTTCGCCTGTGCGGCTCAGGTTGGTGTGTCCGGCAACGGGATCGAGCGGCCGATGAACTCCATGGAAGCCGCTGTGCGCGGGGACTACGCTGCGCCCGGCCAGTGCAACGAAGGCTTCTTGCGCGACGACGCACTGCTGGTCGTGGTGATCATCTCGGACGAATGGGACGGCCCTGGCGACCCCGAGTCCGACGGCAGCACCGGCGACGCGACGAGTTGGTACAACACCGTCGTCGCGGCCAAGCAGGGGTTGGCCGAGAACATCGTGGTCGTCACCCTGAGCTACATCAACGGCGGCACGTGCCCGCCTGGGGACGTGTTCTTCAACCCCGCCGACATCCAGACGTTCACCGAGATGTTCGGCGAAAACGGCTTCCAGGGCTGCATCACAGGCAGTTTCGGCCAGATTTTCATGGAAGCCACGGGTGTGATCGCCGAAGCCTGCGACAACTTCGTGCCACCTGGCTGAGCTGGGGCTGAGCTGGGGCTGAGCTGGGGCTGAGCTGGGGC
>CAYGTG010000086.1:0-14166 GCA_964352485.1 uncultured Nannocystaceae bacterium
CGGGCCTCTCGTCGCTCAAGAGCAGACTCCGATGCTGCGAACTCGAAACCACCGGCACCACCTCCGAGCGCTGCCGTCGGCTCATCTCTCGCTTGAAGAGTGATCTCTGATGCCGGTCGCCGATTGGGCACAGGGGTTTGTGGACGAGATCTTTGCGCAACCGCGTGCTCGTGCGCCTCGGCTACGGTATGCCGCGGCGTTGCGCTCTCGGGGCGATCCGCTGGGGGATCTCATCGGATGGGAGGCCGACGGCAATCTGCCGAAGGCCCAGTGGGCGCGCGCGGAGATGTGGGCTCGCTTGCGAGGTGATTTGGCCGACGACGTGACATTGGTCGAGACCTGGCTGGGGTTTCCCAAGAC
This sequence comes from uncultured Nannocystaceae bacterium, assembly GCA_964352485.1. Lineage (GTDB taxonomy): Bacteria > Myxococcota_A > Polyangia > Nannocystales > Nannocystaceae > CAJXVA01. Next base: position 361 of record CAYGTG010000086.1, read on the forward strand.
GGTGAGAGGACCGCTTTGTGGGCCGTGCGATGCGCTTCGGACCGTCGAACGGGTCGAGGGCGCCAGCACGTTGTGCGGGGCCATATCAACGCTGGGCGCGCTGGAGTCGATCGAGATCGATTCGGCCGCCGACCTGGACACGCTGCTTCGCGAGGACGTGCACGTGAAGTCGGTGTGGCCTCTTCGTGTTGCAGGTGATCCGCCGAACCAGCTCATGACCAGTTTTCGGGCCGACCAGGTGGCGGTCGTTGGCAACAAGGACCTGTGGGGGTGGGCACAGGCGTTGGCACCTGTGGTCAAGCATGTGCACGTGCACTCCTGGGAGCCACCACCGCAGGACTTCGACGCCGGAACGACGCGAGTGTCCTGGCGCGGGAGTGGTGACGCGGTGGAGATCATTCCGTGCAGTCGAGTCGCAGACCTCCGGATGCCGGCGTGGTTTGGCTTCGAGCCCATCGAGCTGCTGTGGCAAAGGGGGCAGTGGCGCGGCGTGCTGGGGCGACATGAAGGAGAACCCCGCATTGCGGTGCTCGTTGGTGGCGAGACCGAACACCAGGAGATCGCGCTTCATGCCGCAACATGGGTACCCCACGGTCCGGGGCCGTGGCTGTCGGGACCGTCGAACCCCGCGCGGCTCTGCACCCGCGCAACGGAGGCCCGGCCCCACGTGAATACGGTGTCCGAGCTGTTCGACAGCTGGTGTGATTCCGGGGGGCACTCGCAGCTGGTCCTGGGCAACACGGACTACTTCTATCGAACCGAGCCTGGGATGTTCGACATCGAACATCTGCTTCGCAGTCGCGTCAATCGGTCGGGCAGTTGGAGTGCCCACAACACCTCGGGCTTGTCCGCGTGGTGGGCCGACCCCGACGCCGAAGTGTGGATCGTGACCGAAGGCTACGGGTCGTCGCGTCCGGTCGAGGGACTGGCCTATCGGGTCCTTGACGCGTTTTCGCAGGAAGCGAGCTTTCCCGAGCGGGTGGGCGCCATCGGCCGCGCCGCCGAGGACGTAGATCCGCGCTGCGGTTGGGTCTCTGTGCTTGCGCTGGGGCGCCACGAGGGGCGGATTTATGCCGCCGGTGTGGGCAAGAAGACCCTATATCGTCTGCGCGACGGCGCGCTCGAAGCCGTGTTCTTTCCGGACACGTTGGGCCGGCGGTGCGAAGCCGAAGGTGTCGCGATGACGCCGGCCCACTGCGGCTATTTCGTGCCGGTGCGGGTTCTCAAAGCTGGAGAGCGGGGATCCCTGGATGTGTTGGAGATCGACGCGCGCGCAGGGGATCGCTTGGTGCTGTGTGTCGGAACGGTGGTGGTCGATCTGACCGCCGAGCAGGTCCATCGGTGCGTCGCGACCGGATCGGCTCGCGATGCAGTCTGTGCACTCGACGCCGCAGGGAAGGCGGTGGCCGGACCGTTGTGGTGGTCGGCGTTCTGTGTCGTGGACCTATGAGTCTTGCCGGCCGCGGTCACGCGTCCGACGGCACGCAAAGGCCGGCGAAATCTTGCCCGATCGGCGGTTATACGCCGTCGGGAAGTCCGGAGATGCACTCGCTTCCCATCGGGCAAACGGGCTGGCTGAGATCGATCGGGGTCGGGCGTGGTCTCAGCGAGCACGACGACATCCGCAGTGGGGGACTCGAGCGGAAGCTCCTCCTCGGGTGGAGGCTCGTCCTCGGGCGGCGTGGTCAGGTAGCGCAGGCGAAAGCGTCTCGGTCTCGGGCGATTCGCTTGGCTTCTTCGAACTGTCGTCCATCGTCGACACGACACCAACGTCGCCCGTGAGCGCGTTGCCGATCACGGGGAGTGTGCGACGATGCAAGGCTCACGTCGGCCCGCAGATGCCTACGTTCTCGAAGCCCGGGAGGACGTCGCCGTCCTCGAAGAATGGAGCGCAGCTTGTCGAGGGCGCCTCCAGGGCTGCATTCGTGTCCCGATCTTGTCTCTCGGACTGACTCGAGCCCGGCCTGAACTCGCCCGACTATTTCTTGCGGGGCCGAGGGATGTTGAGCTGGTTGAGCCGGCTGCTCAGGGTCCGGCGTGAAATTCCCAGCGCCTTGGCGGCCCGGGTCTGGTTGCCGCCGCAGTCCGCCAGGGCCTGGATGATGCGCTGGCGTTCATCGGTGTCGCCGTCGACCGACATCGCGGGGGTCGCAGGTGGCGTGGCGAACCCCGCCGCCGGGGCGGCCGAGGTGCGGCCAGGCGAGTACGTGTTGCCGACCGCGAGGTGCTCGGTGTGCACGACGCCGCCGGTGGACAACAACACCGCGCGGTTGATCGCGTTCTTCAGCTCGCGGATGTTCCCGGGCCAGTCGTAGGCCTGCATCCAGGACATCGCTTCGCCCGAGAGCAGCGGCACGGCGCCAAAGCCTGCGTCTCGAGCCGCTTCGGCGAGGAAGGTTCGAGCCAGTGGAACGACTTCGTCCGTCCGCTCCCTCAACGGGGGGATTACCAGCGAGATGCCGTTGAGTCGGTAGAAGAGGTCTTCGCGGAACCGTCCGGCGGCGACGTCTTCGGCCAAGTTGCGGTGCGTCGCCGAGATGAAGCGAACATCGACCGGAGTTTGCTTGATGCTGCCGACCCGGTGCACGGCGCGAAGTTCCAGGACTCGCAGGAGCTTGGCTTGTGCCGACAGCGGCATCTCGCCGATCTCGTCGAGAAAGAACGTCCCGGTGTGCGCCGCTTCGATCAGACCTGGCTTGGCGGCGACGGCACCCGTGAAGGCTCCCTTCTCGTAGCCGAACAGCTCGCTCTCGAAGAGGGTGTCGGTGAGGGACGCGCAGTTGATGCCCAAGAATGGCGATGACGCGCGCGGCGACATTCGGTGCAGCGTGGAGGCCATGACCTCTTTGCCGACGCCGGTCTCACCGAGAAGGAGGACGTTGATTCGGCTCGAGGCCACGCGACGTGCCAAGCGGTGAAGCCGACGCATCGAGTCGCTCGTGCCCTCGACCTGCTCGTCGGACAGCGGTGGTTCGTCACGGTCAGGTTGGCCGCCGAGGACCTCGCGCTGCACGATGACGACGGTCGAGCCGAAGTCGATCGTCTCCCCCACGTTGATCGCGGTGTCGACGTTGGGCTCGATCTTCTCGCCGCGAACGATCGTCCCGTTGGAGCTGCCGAGGTCGCGGACCATGAGCGTCTCGCCGAGCGTGATCGCAGCATGGACTCGTGAGATCAGGGGATCGGGGACCTGGATGTCCGCGGTCTCCGAGCGCCCGACCGTGATCCGTCCGCGGTCAGGGAGCGAGTGGGCGACCGGGTCGCGGTCGCTGATGACGAGCAGCTTGAATCGACCGAGCTCCACCGAGAGTGAGCCTGGATCCATCGTCGGGAGTTCACGTCCGATCGGTTGATCTGCCATTCGAGCTGCGCCGAGCCAAAGTCGTACCATGATTGCCCCCTGTCCGCGTACTAAGGCCCACGCCGCGCTTGGCGGCGTGGGCCTGTCGAAGTTCGAGATTTACAGGACGAAGGCCCACAGCGTGTAGAGCACGCCCATGATGATGGCGAAGAAGCCCAGCGGGACCTGGAACTTCGAGAGCTTGAGCCGCAGCTCTTGACCTTTGGCCAGCGCGGTCTCGTTCTTGCTCAGGACCCACTTACTGATCAGTTTGAACCCGAGGATGAAGCCGACCGCGATGTCTGCCACGCCGCTGAGGGTCCAGAAGATCCAGTTCAGAGGTGCGTCGCTCAGCATGCCGAGGTTGGTGACCGCGCCGATGATCTCCCAAACGCCCCAAACGAACATCAACGCTCCGATCCAGCCCTCGTAGGGGGTGAGCTTGTCAATGAGCTCTTTCGCGTTTGGCTTTCGCGCGATGATGAATGCCGATGCCGCCAGGATTCCGCCACAAATGGTGATGATGCCGCCCATGTTTGCTTCCTTGTCTTCCGTTGAGATTGGTTGATGTTCCCGCTCTCCGGCGGTTACGCCTGGTGAGAGAGCAAGGGACGTTCCCCGGGGTGCGCGCCAGAGATTCCGGTCACTTACTCGCGTTGCGCACTCGGGGGACCCGCTCCACTTGCGCAACCCTTTCCCGTGATGGGCAACCTTGCCCAGGCGCTGCCCAATCTGGCGGGGCGGCGCTACGGTGCACGCCGTGGGCAGCGAGGACGTCACGCTGCGCGGCGAGGAGACGACCCATCCGGGCCGTCTTGTCGAGCGCGCACCAGCCCGGCTCGACCGCTTCGGTCGGTTCGTCGTGCTCGAGCCCCTGGGGTCTGGAGGGTCCGGCTCCGTTCACCGCGCCTACGATCCGCAGCTCGATCGATCGGTCGCGGTGAAGGTGCTGCACGCGCGTGGTGCCACCCTACGGCTGCTGGCAGAGGCGCGCGCGATGGCCAAGCTCCGTCACCCCAACGTCGTCACGGTCTACGACGTTGGAGAAGCCGATGATCGCGTTTGGCTGGCGATGGAGTACGTCGAGGGCGGCACGCTGCGCGCTTGGCTCGACGAGGTCAAGCGAAGCCAAGCGGAGATCCTCGCGGTGTTCAGAAAGGCCGGCGCGGGGCTGGTGGCGGCGCACGCCGAGGGGTTGGTCCATCGCGACTTCAAGCCGGACAACGTCCTCATGCACGCGCAGGACCGACCTGCGGTCACCGACTTTGGGCTCGCGGTGATGGACGACACACAGCAGCGCGATGATGGCGACGCCACGACCTCGAGCGGGTTGCCCAAACCGATCGTGGGGACGCTGGCATACATGTCTCCAGAGCAGGTGTCTGGGGCCACGGTCGGGCCCGGGTCGGATCAGTTTTCTTTTGGAGTCGCGCTGTATGAAGCCCTGTGTGGTCGGCGACCCTCTGGGGCGAACGGGCGCGGGCTGGAGTTCCCTTCATCTCCGAAGGTCCCAGCGTGGCTCCGCCGGGTCGTCGCTCGGATGCTCGAACACGACGTCACGGACCGGTACCCGACGATGCGCGACGTCGTCGCTGCGCTCGAGCATCGCGCTGCAAGGCGTCTCGTGTCTGCCCCTGCGGTGCTCTTGCTCGCTGCGGTGCCGGTGGTGGGCGCGATGTTCACGGCCAGCCCCGATCCTTCGTGCGACACGGCATTGGACCGTGTGCACTCGGTTTGGGCTGCACAACGCCGGGCATCGATCGAGGACGCGGCCGCTCGGGCAGAGCTCGTGCTCCCCGTGTCGCTGCTTCCGCGGGTCTACGGTGAACTCGATGCTTGGGCGCAGTCGTGGGCGATGACCGTCGATGAGTCGTGCGAGGCGACCCACGTTCTCGGCTCGCAGTCCGAGCAGCAGCTCGATGTTCGCACGCGTTGTCTCGATCTGCAGCTGAAGCAGCTGGACGCCTTCGTGCTGGAGTTGGAGACGGGCGACGCTGAGGTCCTCTGGCAGGCGCAGGAAGCCGTCGAGCAGCTGCCGCGCCCCAGCGATTGTGATGACCCGTTCGAGCTTCGAGTTCCCACGCCCCAGGAACTCGAGGCGTGGAGCTGGTACGCCAAGGCTTCGGTGCGCGATGGCCTGGGCCGGTTCGAGTCCGGCCTCGATGCGGTCGAACGCGGCCTCGAGGCGCTGGGCGATTCTCCCTCGGCGGCACGGACCGCGCTCAAGACCGTCGAGAGCCAGCTTGCTCGACGGGATGGGCAGCATGAGCGCGCGGAGGCGGCGGGACGAGCCGCGGTGCTCACAGACCTCGACCTCGCCGGTCCCAGGCTCGCCGCCGAGGCCTGGCTCGAGCTCACGACCACGGTTGGCGTCGACCTTGCGCAGTCGCAGCGTGCCGAGGGGTTTCTCCTCGCCGCAGAATCTGTCGTTCGGGCCATGGACGACGTTCGGTACGAGCAGCGTCTCGAAGCCGTACGCGGCGCGGTGCTCTTGGAGTCGGGCCGAGTCGACGAGGCTTTGAAGGCGCTGCGGGCTGCGGCGGACCGCGCTGCGTTCTCCTCGAATCCGGCCGAGACCTCGGTCCATCTGCACAACTACGCGGTCGCGTTGATCGCTTCGGGTCGCCCCGAGGACGGGCTGGCGGCGCTGGATGAAGTGCTGGAACTCGACCAGGAGATTCGCTCCGCCGGTCACCCGGTCTTCGTCCGTGTGCACCAAAACCGTGCTTTGGCGCTGACGAGCGCGGGCCATACGGCCCAGGCCATGGATGAGCTTGGGCTGGCTCTCGAGGCGGCTCGGGTTTCGTTTGGTCCCGAGTCGCCGCGCCTTGGCGCACTCCACCTCAACCTCGGAGTCGTGCAGATCGACGCGGGGCAGCACAAAGCAGCGCGTCAGAGTCTCCAGCGGGCGATTGAACTGTGGGCGGCGAGTTACCCCGCATCACACCCCTACTTTGAGTCAGCCCAAACCAACCTCGGCATCGTTGCGAACGAGCTGGGAGAGCACGAGCGCGCGCTCGAGCACTACCGTGCGGCCAAGGCTGCGGCCCTCGAACGTCAGGGGCCGAAGGGACTGGCGATTGCGGTGCTGCTGGGCAACGAGGCGAATACGCTTCGCGATCTGGGTCGGTACGCGGAGTCGGTCGAGGCAGGCCGTGAAGCGCTCGCGATCGAAGAGGCATTTTCGGGTCCGGACGCGCCGGGTCTTGCCTACGCCCTCGTCGGGTTGGCCCGGAGTCTCGCGGCCATGGGAGAGCATGCGCAGGCCCTCGCGGCAGCGCAGCGGGCTCGTCGGCTGCGAGACTCCGCGCAGTCTTCGCCGACCGAGCTCTACAGCGTCTACATCACGCTCGCGACCACGCTCGCGAAGGCGGAGCCTGGACGGGTCGCGGAGGCTCGCGAATGGGCTCGAGCGGCGGCGCAGTCATTCGAAAAAACGAACCGACCTCCGGAAGATGCCAAGGAACTTCGAATATTCGAATCCGCGTACAGCCCGCCTTGAGATCGGGTGGACCGCGATCTTTGTGTGCGGTGGAACGCGAAACGAACCTCTCAAAACTGCCGATTCGACCATTTTCGGGGTCGTGCGTTCCCTCGCGTTCGGGTAGATTACCGACGGGGATGGGAAGCAGAGATGGAGACGGGTCGGAGCCATGCACAAGAAAGTCTGGATAGCTGTTGTTCTCGGAGCGTTCGCCTTACCAGCGACCGCAAATGCCGGTGGGCTGAACCTCGAAAACCCTGATCCCTCGTGGGACGAGGGCCCACCGCGCGGAGCGTACGTGTGGTTGACCGAGGAACAGGAGGAACAGATGGACACGACGCCGGAGATTCCGGACGTCCAGTTCGGTGGCAACCACATCCTCTTTCTCAACCGCTGCCGGGGAGGCCTGACGATTTCTGCCAGCGGGCAGAACGACTCGGTCAATAACCAATCGACCGTAGGCGGCGGTACGTTTCCCGAGTACCCCTATGGAGACGCGAGTTGGAACGAGCTGGTCGCCAAGACCCGCACGATGTTCGAGCCGTACGCGATCACCATTACCGATGAGGACCCGTCCCCGGCGCCCCACGACGAGGCGATCGTCTGCGGTACGCCAGGCGTCATCGGGATGCCCAACGGCGTGGGCGGCGTGGCTCCATTCTCGTGTGGTCAGATCCCCAACGCGATCACGTTCACCTTTGCAGCCGTATACGGCGGGGATGTCGACCAGATGGTCGCAACGGTCGGTCAGGAGGCGGCGCACGCCTGGGGCCTCGAGCACCTGCTCTCCTGCAACGACCCGATGACCTACCTCAACAGTCCATGGGGCAACGAGGGGTCGTGTTGGCCCAAGGAGTTTCAGGACCAGGACACGCAGTGCGGCGAGTACTCGCCTCGCTCGTGCGACTGCGGCGGCAGCACGCAGAACTCGCACCAGCACATCCTCAACATGTTCGGCGCCGGGATCCCCGATACCCAGGCCCCGCTCGCGGCGATTGTTTCCCCCGCCGATGGCGCTGCGTTCCCGGTCGGAGCTACGTTTCCGATCGAGGTCGATGTCAGCGACGACCAGACGATCTCCAGCGTCACGCTGTTCGCCAACGGAAGCTCTTTGAGCGCCGACGTCTCTGCGCCCTACGGCCCATTCCCGGCGGAGAACACCCCCGAAGGCATGTACGAGATGTACATCGAGGCCGAAGACGGGGCAGGCAACATCACGGTCAGCGAGACCATCACGATCCACGTCAACGCGAGCGGCGAACCGCCCGCGGGCACGGGTGACGACAGCGCGGGTGGCAGCGACAGCGACAGCGACAGCGCTGGTGGCAGCGACAGCGCTGGCGGAGACGGCGGAAACGATAGCGCCGGAGACGATGGCGGAGATGGTGGCGACGACAGTGGCATCCTCCCCGATTCGGGCGGTAGTGGACTTCCTCCCGGATACGGCCTTGGCAACGAGACGGCCGACGGTTGTGCATGCACGGCCGACGGGTCTGGCGGCAACCGCTGGGGACTGCTGCTGATGGGGATGATGTTTGGCGTCGGCCTTCGGTCCCGCGCTCGACGCTAACCCCCACCCCAAGAAGAGCGGCCGGTCTCAGCGCAGACGGCCGTTTTTTCGTGGGTTCTCTCGGAGTCAGCGCTCTCGGGGCGCAGGGCCTCGGCTACCCGCGGCGCCGCTTGTCGTCCCATGCGCTGGCGATGCCGGACAGCGAGGGCAGCACCAGCGTCGCTCCAAGTGCCGCCAGCACGATGCCTAGCACTGCAACCGCGCCGATGCCTCGGACGCCCGCCGAATCGGCCACCATGAAGGCCGCGAACCCGATCGCCGTCGTCGCCATCGCGGCCATGATGGCGCTGCCCGTCTCCATCAGCGAGTTCAACAGTCCGTCGGTCTCGCCCTTGGTGCGCCGGATTTTGTCGGTGAGGTAGACCCCGTTGTCCACGCCGATGCCGAGGATCGCGGGGAGGATCGGCAGGTTGAACAAGGTGAACTCCAGGCCGATGGTCGCCATCACGCCGACAAGCCACAGCAGCGCCAGCGCCAGCGGAAGCAGCGTGAGGATGGCTTGCCGGGCCGAGCGGACCTGCCAGTAGACCAAGAGCGCGACGAGAGCAGCCGCCATGCCGAGCACGACCGGCGCCTCTTCGCGCAGCATCAAGAACATCGCGGCGTAGACCGTGGTCTCACCGACGAACAGGTCGTGGCTCTCGAGGTAGGTCACCGTCTCTTCGCGGAACTCGACGCCCTTGCGCATGTCGGCGGCGTCGAATGACGGGTAGGCGAAGACGCCGTAGGCACCCGACTCGGTGCGCACCGCGTGAAGCAGTTCGGAAGGAAGGTCCTCGATACCAAAGGGCCGCGCCGACAGCATGCGGAGCAGGTTGGCCGCATCGTCCTTGTCGATTCGGGCAGAGCTGTCTTTGCCCTTCGAGGGAGCGTCATCGTCCCAGTCGCCGTCGTCCCCGTCCTCGGGCTCGTCGTTCTCCTCCCACTCGCTGCCATCGAAGTCGTCGCCGCTCGCTGTGCGGGCCCGCGCGAGGAGCTCGGTTGCATCCACCTCGGCCGACTCCGCGAGGGATTCAATCGTCGAGGGCTCGAGCAGCGTGATGATCTTCTGCTCTCGGGCGCTCGAGTCGATGCCGGGGGCCGGCAGCAGGTCCGGAGCCGCGAAGAGTTCAGCCACGACGGATTCCTTGCCGTCGGCGAGGCGTGCGTTTCGAGATGCGCGCGCTTCGTTGAGGGTCGCCCGCGTGTCTTCGAGGTTGTCGCGGACGAGGATGCCGGCGTGAATATCCCTCCCGAAGATGGTCGAAATCAGTGCGACATCGCCTTCGGACTGTTGCCTCGAGGAGTCGGACTGAAGCTCGCGGCCGTTGTAGGCGAAGCCAACGTCAGGCGCCTTGTAGATCGAGAAAGCGGTGAGTGCGCCCAGGATCGCCAGGACGACGCCAGGGCGCGCAAGCAGAACCGAGGAGAGGACTCCGCGACGTAGGCGAGGCGGCTTGGCGCGCTTGATGCCCACCACGCAGCTCAGCGCCGGCAGTACGGTGACCATCGCAGCGAGGCAGAGCGCAACGCCCATGGCCGAAATGACGCCAAACTCGGCAAACGCCGGAAACTCGGACGTCGCCATGATCGTGAAGGCGCCCACCGTGGTGCTCGACGCAACCAGGAGGGGAACGACCAGGTTGCGGAACGCGAGCCGAATCGCCTCGTCGTTGTCGTGGTCTCGCCGCTCTTTTCGCGCGCGCAAGAAGAAGTGGATGCCCGCGTCGATTCCCGCACCCATGACAACGGTCGAGATCATCGACGTCATGACGTTGAGGTCACCGATGATCACGTAGGTCGCGGCAAGCGACCACACGACGCCATAGGTCAGAGGAACGAGGAGAATCAGGACGGCGCGGGCAGACCGGAACAGCGCGTACAGGACGAGCGTCACCCCGAACAGAGCGGCGGCGCCGGCTCGGATGGTGTCGCGCTGAACGATCGCGTGCTCGTCGGCCTTGTTGGTGTACGGCCCCACGAGGTTGACGGTGACCGCGTCGGCCCAAGGGGCACCATCACGCTGGAGCACCTCGTCCGCAGCGGCCCTCATCTCGTCGGTGATCTGCTTGCAGAATTCCAGGCTGGATGCCGGCTGGGTCGGGCGCAGCAGCATGACGTTGGCGTCGATGCCCTCACGCTCGTAGAGATCTTCGAAGCCGGTACGCGCCAAGGACTCCTTGCGCTTGGCTTCGATGAACTGTTCGAGCTCCTCCTTTGCGCCTTCCTTCGGCTTGGTCAGGCACAGATCTGGATCGGCGGCACAGGTCTCGGCGTGTAGCCAGGCATCGATGAGCTCCCGCAGTACGTCGAGCTCTTCGTCGGAGAGGTAGTAGAGCGCGTGGTCGAGGAAGAACTCGCTGGGCAGCCGGTAGTCGACATCCTTGAGAAGCTCGTGACCTCGCAAGTGTTGGGCGAGCGCATCGCTGTAGGCGCGGCGTGCTTCGGGCTCGCCCTTGACCACGACGTTGACGCTGCCGGTGCTCCCGAACGTCTCCTCGATCTCCTCGAGCGCGACGACGACCTCGTGGTCGCGCGGGAGCAGACGCCGAAGATCGCTGTCGACCTGCAGGTTTGTTGCGATAATCGCCGCAAACGCAGTGATGAGCGTCGCGACAACGAGGATCGCGCGGTGCCGCCTGAGGACCCAGTCGATCCAGCGGTCCCGGAGTGGAGGCGTCCCGGCCAAACGGCCGCAACTCTTGCACGATTCGGAGCCCCGAGGCCACCGGAACCGACCGCACAGTGCGGCCGGTCAAGGGCGCCGTCGACGACGTCTCTGAGCCCCAAGCAGGCCGAGGAACAGCCACGCGGCTTGGTGCCCGTCGCGGGGTCCTGTGTGGACCGAGGTGCATGCGCAGCCCGCACGGTCCGAGTCGACCGCGGTCTCTGCGTCGGTGTCCGTGAGTTCCCCCCCGGTGTCGCCGCCGGTTGTGTTTGGCATCTCGGGCTCGACGCTCGGGTCGTAGAAACCGCAGATCTCGACCGGCTCGCCAAAGGGCTCGTCGCTGCTGCCGCCGTCGCCAAACACAAGAAGGGTCCCTTCCGCGTGATCGATCCACGGCTGGGTTGTGGGTGAGCCGGCGACGCCACGGATCAGCAACGGCTGACCGACCGCATCCGGCGGCGGGTCGAAGTCGATCTCGAAAGAGCCTGCTTGGGTGATGGTGGCGAGCGGCTGCCACGCGGACTCGTCGTCATCGCCACCGAGGTTGATGAGGGACGCCCACTGCAGAACAACGTCCGAAGCGCCAGCAGTGCAACCGCGGATCGGAAAGGGGGAGCCGGGCCGAAGCTGGACGCCATCGAGCGAAGGTGTGCGCAGGCCGACCGAGGGGGGTCCGGCGTTCGCATCGTCGGTGACGCGGACCACACCGCGTCGCTCACTCCATAGGTTGAGCGGCGGTTCGTAGGTGTAGCCGCGAACCACGTAGTTGCCGGCCGGGATGTTGCTGGTGTCGAAGTCGAGCCCGCCCTGCGTCGCATCGCATGTGATCGGGATGCGTGCGTCGGAAGCGTTCAGCGCAAACACGCATTCCCGTAGATCGTCGCGTCGCTCGAGGATGTCGTCGTCCGACGGCATCGCCTCGATGCTCCCACGCGCAAGCGCGTCTTCGGCTTCGGCGACGGTGACCCAGTTGGGAAGGTCCTGCAGCTCGGGGTGGACGTCTTCGCAGACGAGGAAGAACTGCAGCCGCCGCGAGTCCTCGGGCTCGTCGTCCGTCACCATGAAGTCTTCGCGCGGCAGGCCGATGTCGAGGTGGAACACCGCGTCGACGCTGCGGTCGACCTCCGCGATGCATGCAGCAAGGGGGTAGATCGGAGGCGTGCGCTGGCCGGCGCCGTTGGATGCAGACGCGGTCTGCGGCGCCAGGGCACCGAGCGCGATCAGCATCGTCTTCCGCATGCTCCTCACCCTCGCGCGCACGGGCCCGGGGTGCAAGAGGCGCAGCCCGCGACCCCAAACCCGTGCGGTCATCGTTCGTTGAACCCTTTGCCGCTCAATATCTTCGGCGCGCAACGGTCCGCTCGCGCGGCTCGGGTCTTGCTCTGCTTGGCTCCCGAGACGTGGAGGATGTAGCTGCGCTGCCGGCCGGGCGTGAGGGCGTCGAATGCTGCCCGCAGGACGCTGTCGGAGTCGAGCTTGGCTTGGAACTCGTCGGGTACTCGCTCGGCTCGCTTGGGTGCTGCGAGCTTCCTCCCCTGTTTTTGAAGCACGATCGCTTCTTCGATCATTCGGACGATGCGGGCCCGATGTCGCGCCACCTGCTCGGCGGAGGTAAACTTGAAGAGCCGCGCGGATCGGGTGTTGGGCCCCGCTGGCTCGAGCACGCCCTCGTCATCCCTCAACAGCACCCCCTTGAAGAAGTTGAGCGAGCAGAACTCCTTGAAGGACGCCATCAGCACGACGTTCTTGCCCTCGAAGGTGTAGCAGGGTGAACCCCACTTGATGTCCTCGGTCAGCTCAGAAGCCAGGAGAATCTCGCGGAGGGCTTCGAGAGGCGGTGTCCACTGGAGCACCTTGCACTGCGGGGTCTTGTAGTGCTTGCACCGGCCGCACCCGTCCTCGAGGTAGGCGTCGACGCTGATCCGGTTCATCGTCGACATCGTTCAGCGCGGACGGTGCTGGGTGCCGATGCCCGAGGTGATGAAGACCACCGTGGTCTCGACATCCGCATCGGCGGTGTGCCAGACACCTGGGTCGTTGACGACATACTCGCCCGGTCTCAGCGTGGTTCGCCGCAGCTGGCCCTCGATCTCCTGGACAATCGTCAGTTCTCCCGCCGTACACAGCACGACTTCAGAGCCTTCGGGGTGCATCTCCCACGTGTCCCAAGAGGTGGCGAAGGTGTGCATGCTGACCAAGCGCCCCTCGGCGCCGTCGCTCCCATGCCGCTGTCCATACGCTTCGTACCACTGCATGCCTCCCGCGAATTGGGGCTGTACGATCGCGGTCGCACCCACGCCGAGGTGCAGGGGGTTGTCGTCGAGTCTGCGACCGCGGCTCACCTTCGGAGGGTACCAGCCGACCGGAATGACCTGGTAGACTCGTGCCGTGGTGGGTCGCATCAGGTTGCTGACGGCGGCGGCGTTGCTGCGGGTCGGCTTCGTCGGCGCAGGACCGCCCAGCGCACCATCGCAGCGAGCAGGACGCCAACGCCTACGCTTCCCACCGCCAACCCTGAGGCGAGGAGGGTGTTGGCACGGTTGGTCTGGTCTCGATAGCCGCGTTCGTCCGCGTCGGAGGCTCGTTGGGCATCCACCGCAGAGCCGGCGATCAGTCCGCCGCCGATGAGCGTGAGCGCGGAGCCGACTCCGATCAGCACGGTGGAGCCCCGGTCCGGTTTCAGACCGCGCTCGCGGCGTGGGTGCGAGGACCGGGCCGTGGTCGGCGGGACTGCGACGAGTTCGGGGGGAGGGGGCGGCCTACAC
>CAYGTG010000087.1:0-6885 GCA_964352485.1 uncultured Nannocystaceae bacterium
TCGATGCCGGAGAGCTTCCGCCGGGTGAAGATGCGAGTCCGCTCGAGATTGCAACCGCGCCCGAGCCCGAGCCCGAGCCGGCGGATGCCGTGTCGGACGTACCTCCGCAAGGTGCGGCCGGCGAACCCGAACCCGAACCCGAACCCGAACCCGAACCTGAACCCGAACCCACTTCCTCGCGCCGCAATCACTCCAAGGGAAGCAAGTCCGGTCGGCGCGGCGGCTCCAAGCCCGCCGCACAGCCGCCTTCCAAACCGCTGGAGCCCAAGGTGGCGCCCACGATGAAGGTCTCGCTCAAGCTCAAGGCGCCGCTGACCGTCGCCTACGTGAAGATCGACGGCGGTTCCGAGCTGGTGCTCGAGCCCATGCGGCGGGTCCAGCTCAGCATTGGAAAACACACCATCCTGTGGCGCCCCAGCCGGGAGCAGCCCTACGTGCAGGGCGGATCGATCACGCTCAAGGCCGGCGGCAAGTCGACGATCCGAATCACGTCCGCAGGGGCGCGACTCGAGTAGGCGGACCTGCAGCCCGCTTCGATCGCCTCAGCCCTGCGTTGCCTCGCGTCGGAACAGCCACGCGCAGACCCAGCCGACGGCCATGAATCCGGCGACCGAGGCGTAGAAGTACTCGTGGCCGGCTGCGCCGGGAAATGAGTCGGTCAGGGCGCCGTTGAGGGGCCCGATGAACACGTCCGGCGTGTAGCCGAGCACGGAGACGATGCCTGCGGCAGTTCCCGTGAGCGCCGGGGCGACGTTTGCGGCGCGGAACAGTGCGAAGTACAGCCCGCGAAGTCCGAACACGACCGTCGCGCTGGTGACGACCATGAGGAACAGCATGGTGGGAAGGCCAAGCCCGGCCATCCCCAGACCCATCGCGGCGAACGTCATCGTAGAGACGCCAAAGCAGACCAACACCGTGCGCGAGACGCCCACGCGGTCCCCGATGAGTCCGGCCGCGATCGGAGCGATGGGGCGAACCCACAGGGCAATCGTGCCGAGTTGGGCGGCCTGCACATCGTCGAAGCCGAACGCATCTCGGGCGTACAGGCTGTAGTCGTCCAGCGCCTTGTATCCGCAGTACGCCGTGAGCACGATGAGCATTTGCAGCCACACCGCGCGGTTGCGAGCCACCTTCATCACGTTGGCCCAGGCTTCGCCGTTGGAGTTGTGTGGCCCGGAGTCTTGAGCGGTGGTGTCGGCCAGGACGAACCACACCAGCACGGCCGCCAGCATCGTGAAGATCGTGAAGGTCGCGATCACCGACTGCAGGGCGGCAGCGCGTTCGGCGAGGGTCGCGGTCGCAGTGTCGTCAGGCAGCAGCGTCGAGAACAGCGCGACGGTGGCCGATCCGAGGACTGCCGCGAACAGGCCCCGGCCTCCGTCGAGGATGCCAAAGGCACGGCCCTGGGCGTCGCTCCCGCCCCAGCGACGGGTCGCTCGGATCAGCGGGGACCAGAACAGCAAGATCGTGGTGATGCCCCAATAGCCGAACAGCAGGGTCAGCGTGCCGGCCGAGGGGATCTGGTAGTAGACCACGCCGCCCAGGGCCGTTCCCAGCAGTGCGATGGTCATCAGCTTTCGGGCCGAGTACCGGTCGGCCAGCGGGCCACCGAGGAAGTACGCCGCCATCGCGAGCACGCCGTAGAGCGCGGACGCTGAGCCCAGCTGGAGGTTGGTGATGCCAAAGACATCCAGCAGGGTGGGGCGGAACAGCCGCAGGACGATGAAGGGCAGCCCGAAGGTCGCCTCTCCAGCGATGATCAGGGTCAGCATCGTCCAGATGCGCTGATGGGATTTTGGGGCGGCTGTGGAGCTGGGTTCAGGATCCGGCACGAGAACGCATCGGCCGCAGGTGGGAGACGACCGGAGCGCGGAGGGTAGCAAGCCTCGCTCGAGCGACTTTCGCGTCACGCGAAACCGAGTCGAGGCGCGGGTGCCTCCGGGCTCGCGAGAACGCCTGCCTTTGGCGCAAGTCCGGTTCTGACACCGGCCATGGAATGCAAGCGCGCAGGCGCGCCCCGATGGAACGACGAATTCGGGGTTTTAGGGGGTGTTGAGCCGCCGAACGCGGCTGCGTTCGCGTTCGCGAATTCTCGAATCGAGCCGCACGTACGTCCATGTGTCAGGTGCTCATACTGAAACTTGTGACAGCGGTAATATGATAAAAAGTTGAGCCTACGCAATGGAAAGTGCTTCCTCAATTACATTGAATGGAATACAGTAAAGAAGAGGTTGTCACAGGATTACGCTCGTGCGACTTCGCGAATGGGAGGCTCCCCATTCACCCCCCCTCTACTCTCCTCCGCGCCACGCCGGCGCTCTCTCTCCTCCGCTCCCCCCCACGTCGATGTCCCTCGCTCTGACCGAGACGCAGGTCCGCGAAATTGAAGCGGCCCACCCCGACGGACTGACATCCGCCGAGTTGGTCGGTGCGTTTTCAGGCGCGCAGATCAAGTTCAGCGAAGCGACGCTGCGCAAGTACGTGCAGCTCGGGCTCGTCCCTCGCTCGCGCAGAGTGGGTCGAAAAGGGAAGAACCTGGGCAGCCGCGGGGTGTACCCGACGCGCGCGGTCCGTCGCATCAACACGATCAAACGGTTGATGGCGGAGCGGTACACGATCGAAGAGATCCAGTCCCGCTTCCTGACCTTCAAGGACAACATCGAGACCCTCGACGAGGCGCTCTCCGAGCTGCTCAAGTTGTTCGAGCAGAAGGTCGGAGAACAGCCTCCCAATCGTCTGCGGACGCGCCTTGGTGGCGAACTCTCCTCGGTTCGCGACACCGCCGAAAAACTGCTCGAAGGCGTGCTTCGCCTCGAAAAACTGCTCGTGTCTTCGGCTCAAACGAGCCGCCCGCGCGGCGGAGGGGCGGCTAGCCCCACCGAGCTGCTCTGAAGAATTTCCCCAGGTCTTCGGACCATTCCTGCTCCTTCTCAACCTCTTTCTGTGCCCGAGGTCTGCTCCCCGACCTCGCAACGGGACTCTCATGCTCAAGTACGAACCGACCGCGACCCCTCCCGAAACCGAAATCCACGACGACGCCGTACCCAGCGGTGATCCGAGGCCGATCGTCAGGCGCAGCCGCGCGAAGACGATCGCGATGAAGCGCCTGACCAAGGAAGAACTCCGCATCGGCGCGTTGCTCTACCCCGAGCGCAGCTACTGGCGTCCAAGCGCTCGAGGCGAATGCTCGAACGTCGCGCGTCCGTGTCCGTACGTCTCGTGCAAGTACCACCTCTACATCGACGTGAACCCGGCAACCGGGAGCATCAAGGTCAACTTCCCGGATCGCGAAGTCTGGGAACTCGGCAACAGCTGCGCGCTGGACGTGGCCGAGCAGGGTGGCATCACCCTCGAAGAGGTCGGCGAGATTCTCAACCTCACCCGCGAGCGAATTCGGCAGGTCGAGGTCCGCGGATTGATGAAGCTCAAGGAAGCCGGCGGCGAAGAGCTGCTCGGGTACCTGGCGCGGCCGGCCGAGTAGTCGACAGCCCCGCCTGACGTGAACGCCCCGTGGCCTGACTGTGACATGGAAGCGACATTGCTTCCGCGTCACGTCCCGCGGCGGCGTCGATCGTTGGGGCGAGTCGCGCAAGGTTGACCGGCGCAGGGCCAGGGCGTATTTCCAGCGCCGTGGCCACCCGGATCCGTCGAGCCCTCGTCAGCGTCTCGGACAAGCGCAATCTCGCAACCTTGGCCAAGATCTTGGTCGAGCACAAAGTCGAAGTGCTCTCGACCGGCGGCACCTACAAGGCGCTCAGCGAGCTTGGGGTCGCGGCGGTCAAGGTCAGTGACTACACCGGCTCGCCCGAGGTGCTGGGGGGACGCGTAAAAACGCTGCACCCGAAGATTCACGGCGGCATCTTGGCTTTGCCGACGCCCGAACACAGCGCCGAGGCTGCCGAGCACGACATCCCGCCCATCGATCTGGTCGTCGTGAACCTCTACCCGTTCACCCAGGTCATCGCGAGGCCCGGTTGCAGCTTCGAGACGGCGATCGAGAACATCGACATCGGTGGGCCAACCATGGTGCGCGCCTCGGCGAAGAACTGGCCGCGGGTCACCGTGGTCGTAGACCCGAACGACTATGCGTCACTGGGTGCGGCCCTTGGCGAGCACGCAGGGACGGTGCCCGATCCGGTTCGACGAGCGCTGAGCCGCAAGGCCTTTGGACATACCGCGGCCTACGATGCGGCAATTGCCCAGTACCTCGCGCGGCATGACGACGAGGGCACGGCCATGGATGAGGCCGGCGTGCCGAGCATGGTCTTTGTGGGAGGGGAGCAACCGCCCACACGCGAGGCCGACGGGCCGCGTCCGGTTCAAGGCCAGCTACGCTACGGCGAGAACCCGCACCAGTCGGCGGCGTTTATCGCCACGCCGGGGTTGGACAGCCGCCCTGGCATCGCCGATGCGCGGGTGCATCAAGGCAAGGCGCTTTCGTACAACAACCTGTTGGACGTCGATGCCGCGATCGACATCATTCGCGACCTTCAGCCCCTGGGGCGGGCGGCGGCGGTGTTCAAACATGCCACGCCGTGCGGCGCGGCCATCGCTCACGGTACGCAGACGCTCGCGGAGGTCTACGAAGCGGCGCGGGAGGCCGACGCCGAGAGTGCGTTCGGGGGCATCGTCTCGCTGACCGAGACGATGGATGCGGCGACCGCCGCGAAGCTCGTCGAGACCTTCATTGAGGTGGTCATCGCGCCGGCCTTCTCGGGCGAGGCGCTGGAGGTCCTTCGGGCCAAGAAGAACCTGCGCGTGCTCGAGCTTCCTGGGATGTTCGAGCTCGGCGGGGCCGTCCCTCCGCTCAAGGTGCGCACGGTGTTTGGCGGGCTGCTCGTCCAGCGGGAAGATCGGCTCGGTGTTGCACCGACGGATGCCACAGTGGCGACCCGGCGGGCTCCGACCGCGATCGAGATGGCCTCGCTCGAGCTCGCGTGGCGGGTGGCGAAGCACGTGCGCAGCAACGCGATCGTCTTGGCCAAAGATGGCGCGACCGTGGGGATCGGCGGCGGGCAGACCTCGCGCGTCGAGGCTGCCCGGGGCGCGGTCTCGCGAGCGGCCGCTGCGGCGAAGGGCAGCGTGTTGGCCTCGGACGGGTTCTTTCCCTTCCGCGATGGCGTGGATGCAGCGGCGGCAGCCGGCGTGACGGCGGTCGTGCAGCCCGGAGGCTCCAAGCGAGATGCAGAGGTCATCGCCGCCGCAGACGAACACGGCATTGCGATGATCATGACCGGCGAACGGCACTTTCGACACTAAGAGCGACATCACGCGCGGCGCCACAGCCGCGACGAGAGCGATTCATGGCGAAATTCCTCATCATCGGTGGTGGCGGTCGAGAACACGCGATCGGATGGCGGCTGCATCACGAAGGGCACGAGGTCCACGCAGCGCCGGGCAACGTGGGCCTGGCCGCGTTGGGAACCATCCACCCGCATGCGGTCGGCGAGCACGCAGCGCTGGTCGAGCTCGCCCAGGCCCTGAGCGCCGACGTGGTGGTGGTGGGTCCGGAGCAACCGTTGGTGGACGGGCTGGCGGACAAGATGCGGGCCGCGGGCATCGCTGTGTTCGGTCCCTCGGCGGCTGCGGCCCGGCTCGAAGCCAGCAAGGCGGAGTCGAAGGCGTTCATGGCCGCACACGGCATTCCCACGGCTCGGCATGTCACCGTGTCGTCGCTGGAGGACGGGTTGGCGGCGGTGCGGACGTTCGGGGTGCCTCCGGTCGTCAAGGCAGACGGCCTTGCGGCGGGCAAGGGCGTCACGGTGGCGCAGACATATGAGGAGGCCGATGCCGCGCTGCGGGACTGCCTCGAGGGCGGCGCCTTCGGAGACGCGGGCGCGACGGTGGTGCTTGAGCAGCGGCTCGAGGGCCAGGAGGTCAGCTTCTTCGTGATCTCCGACGGCACGCGTGCCGCAACGATGCTGCCGGCGCAGGACCACAAGCGCATCGGGGAGAACGACACCGGACCCAACACCGGGGGGATGGGGGCCTACGTGCCGGCTCCGGTCTTCACCGATGCGGTGTACGACAAGACGATGGCCCGAATCGTCCGGCCCACCCTCGAGGGGCTGCGCAGTGAGGGCCGACCGTTTGTGGGGGTGCTGTTCGTCGGTCTGATGATCGATCAGGCCGCAGACCCGTGGGTCATCGAATACAACGTGCGGTTCGGGGACCCCGAGGCCCAGCCGCTGATGCTCGGTCTGCAGGCGCCGCTGGGTGAGACGCTGCAAGCGGCGGCGAGCGGGACGTTGCGCGAGGGCAGGCTCACGGGGGCTCCGGCCGCGAGCGTGGTGCTCGCCTCGGCGGGCTACCCGGCATCGTCTCACAAGGGGGACGTGATCGCGGGTCTGGCGGAGGCGGCTGAGATCAGCGGTGTGACCGTGTTTCACGCCGGTACGCGCGCGACGGCGGATGGCGGCTGCGAGACCGCGGGGGGCCGGGTGCTTGGGGTCTGTGCGACCGCCGAGGTTCTCAGCGACGCGCTGCGCAACGCGTACACGGCCGTTGGCGCGATCCACTTCGATGGCATGCAGTTTCGGCGGGATATCGGACGCCGAGCGACGGTGGTATAGAGCGCGCCATGGCGAAGATTCGTCCCTTCCGCGGCCTGCGTTACACGCTCGAAGCTGGAGCTTCGGCAACGCCGGTGATGGCGCCTCCCTACGACGTCGTCGACGCGCAGGGACGAGCGGAACTCGTGGCCCGCAGTGAGCACAACGCGATGCAGTTCATCCTCCCGGACGGGGAGGGCGACGCCAAGTACGCTCGCGGCGCCTCCGCATTCCGCTCGATCGTCTCCGAGGCGATGACGCGGGACGAGAAGCCCGGCGTGTACGTCTACCACCCGCGCGTCGAGGCGCTCGGCCCCACCTCCCCCCGCAAGGG
>CAYGTG010000087.1:6895-14116 GCA_964352485.1 uncultured Nannocystaceae bacterium
CTTCTTGGGCGGAACCGACTGCGCAGCCGACTGCGCGTCGCTGGTGGCGCTCGTCGAGCTGACCCGGTTCGGCAACGGCCCGGTGCTGGCGCACGAGCGCACGCTGAGCGGGCCCAAGATGGACAGGCTCAAGCTCATGCGTGCTTGCGAGGCGCACCTGGAGCTGGTGTTTGGCATGTTCTCCGACCCGGACAAGGCCTGGGAGCGCGCGGTCGAGCCGGCCAAAGGGGAGCCCGTGCTCACCGCAGACTTCGACGGCGTCGACCACAAGCTCTGGAAGGTCGACGACGCCGCGGCCATCGAGGCGCTGCAGGGCGTGATCGCCGACAAGTCGATCTACATCGCCGACGGTCACCACCGCTACGAGACGATGTGCGCGTTCCGAGAGGAGCTCGAGGGACGAGGGCACCCTGCGGCCGCCTACGGCATGATCTACTTGAGTAACCTCGACGACCCGGGACTTGTCGTGCTTCCCACCCACCGGGTGGTGCACGGGTTGGCGGACCTCGACCTGGACGCGGCGCTCGCACAGGTCAGGCCGTTCTTCGATGTGGTCACCGAGGCACTTCCGGCGGACACCGAGTCGATGCGCACGCGCATGTCCGAGGCCGGCAAGGAGCGCGCTGCCTTTGGACTGACCGTTCCGGGGTCGGGCGAGCTCACCGTGCTCACCCTTCGCGCGGACTTTGACCCGGCCGCGGCCGGGCTCGGTGATGTCGCCGCCGCGCTCCAGCACCTCGACGTCGCGCTGCTGCACGAGCTCGTCTTGGAGCGAGCGCTGGGCATCACGAAGGAAGCACAAGCCGCCAAGACCAACCTGCGCTACTTCAAGTCCTACGAGAAGTCGATCGACGTCGCCCAATCGGGGGACGGCAAGGCGCAGCTGGTGTGCTTCATGAACGCGACCCCGGTCGCAGACGTCGTCGCCGTCTGCGACAGCGGCGAAGTGATGCCGCAGAAGAGCACCTTCTTCTTCCCGAAGATTCCCAACGGCCTGGTCTTCTACGATCTCGCCACGGGCGGCGAGGGGTAGTCCGGTGGTGCGCGGCCTTCACGGTACCGACGGCGGCGACCTGCTGCCCCCGGCTGCGGCGCGTCGGCGAGCCCTGGCCGACGCTCTGCTCGACTCGTTTGTCGCGTGGGGGTATCGGCAGGTCGTCACACCGACCGTCGAGCGCTATGACGTTCTTGCGGCGGGCCTGTCCGAGGCCGACCGTGCCCACGTGGTCCGATTCGTCTCCGGGCCGGGGTCTCCGCTCGTTGCGCTGCGCTCGGACGTCACCCCTCAGATCGCACGCATGGTCGCGCGTCACCGCGGCACGAGCTGGCCCGCCGACGCGGTTCTGCGCCTGGCCTACACGGCGGATGTCGTGCGGCAGCCTTCCGATGGCCGCGAGAAGATCGAACAGCATCAGGTGGGGGTCGAGTTTGTCGGCGACGCCAGTCCGGCTGCCGATGCTGAACTCGTGACGTTGGCCCACGCCGCGTTGACCCGCGTCGGGCTGACCGGGTTCCGCTTCGACATGTCCCACGAGGGCATCGCCCACCGAGTGCTCGACGGACTTGGCCTGGACGCAGCGGACCGTCGCGCCGTGGAGGCGAGATTGGCTCGAAAGGACCGGGGGGGCCTCGAAACGTTGCTCCGCAGCAAAGGCATCGCGGCCGTCACGGCCACGGCCGTGGGGTCGCTGTGTGACGCGTACGGACCACCTGCCGTCATCGATCGCGTCGCGCAGATGGACCCGGGGGACGCGGGAGGTGCCGCGGATGGGCTTGCGACGCTCCGCGCCATCGTGGAGCACGTGCGCGCGGTGTCCCCCGATGCTGCTGATGTGTTGGATGTCGACCTGGGGGAAGTCCGCGGGTTCGACTACTACACCGGCGCACGGCTTCGAGTCTGGGCACCGGGAGTCGCGGACCCCGTGCTGCGCGGGGGTCGGTACGACGACCTGGTGGGCCTGTTTGGCCCGGCTGCACCCGCGACCGGGTTTGCCCTGGACCTGGGCGCGCTTCAGCAAGCGCTCGGTGACCGCGGTCCGGCGCCGGGCGGTCGAACGGGCCGGCTCTTCGCTCTTCACCCGAATTGCTCGCCGCACGCACGCGTGGAGGCCTCCCGCCGGGCTGCGGCAGCCCGCGGATCCGGAGAGCCCGCCTGGGTTCAGGACGGTCTGGCGCTGCAGGATGCGCAAGCGGTCGCCGCCGATGCGGGCGCGGGCTCACTCACCTATCTTCAGCCCGACGACGCGGGCGGCATGGCGGTGCTTCGATTCCGCCGAACTCAAGACAACCCGTCCAATTGGACCCGAGAGTAGAGAGAACAAGCGATGCCGACTTTGGTTGTAGTGGGAGCTCAGTGGGGAGACGAGGGCAAAGGCAAGGTTGTCGACGTGCTCGCCTCGAAGGCCAATGTCGTGGCGCGTTTTGCCGGCGGCAACAATGCGGGGCACACCCTCGTCGTTGAAGGCCAGCAGATCATCACGCACTTGGTGCCCTCGGGCTGCACATACCCGGGAACGATCTGTGCGCTTGGCTCGGGCATGGTGATCGATCCGGTGGTGTTCCGGGAGGAGGTCGAGGGCCTGCAAGCGCTTGGGCTGCTTCAAAACGGGGAGCTGCGCGTGTCCTTGGGCGCGCACCTGATCTTCGACTTCCACCGGGCGCTCGACGGTTTGCGCGAGGACCGGGCCAGCACGCACGACAACCAGATCGGCACCACGCGGCGCGGCGTCGGCCCGGCCTACGAAGCCAAGGCGGGTCGCAGGGGCATTCGCGTGCGCGACCTCTTCGACGCCAGCCGGCTGCGCGACCGTCTTCTGCAGTGCAAGGCCGTCGTCGATCCCGAGTTCGAGCGGTTGGGGCACGACCACCGGGTCGACGTGGACCGGTTGCTGGCCGACGCCGCGAGCTGGGCACGATGGCTCGAGCCCATGGTTGCCGACGTCGGGGAGGTTTGTCAGGAGGCCATCGACGCCGGCGCGCGGGTCCTCTTCGAGGGCGCCCAGGGGGCGATGCTCGACGTCGACCACGGCACGTACCCCTTCGTGACCTCGTCGAACGCAATCGCCGGCGGCGTGTGCACGGGGATCGGCGTCGGTCCGACCCAGATCGATGAGGTCTGGGGGATCTCCAAGGCCTACACCACCCGGGTTGGAGCGGGCCCGTTCCCGACCCGAGTCGAGGGAGCCGAGGGCGCCGGCCTGCGCAAAGCAGGCAAGGAGTTCGGCGCGACCACCGGTCGGCCCCGCGATTGCGGGTGGCTCGATCTCCCCGCGCTTCGGTACGCGGCGCGAATCAACGGCATGTCGGGGCTGTGCGTCACCAAGCTCGACATCCTCGCCGAGCTGCCGCGGATTCAGCTTTGTACTGCCTACGAAGACGGCCGGAGCCCTGGACGGGACGATCTTGCGCTTGCCCGACCCGTGCTGGAAACGGTGCAGGGGTGGGACGATCCCACGGTGGGCCCGAAACTTCGCGCAGCTCGCACCCAAGACGAGATTCCCGCGCCGGTGCGGGCCTACCTCGACCGAATCAGCGATGCGGTCGGCGTTCCGGTGGTCTTGGCTTCGGTCGGACCGGGCCGCGAAGAGACCATCGTGCTGAGCGAAGCGTTCCAAAGCTGAGCCCTCACGCGGCGGTGAGGCCTGGCCGGGTCCTCACCATGCACACAGTGAACACAAAGGTGGGTATTGGCCCCGGCTACCTGCGCGGCTGCGCGGTTGTGTGCGACGTGAGGCTGCACGTATACTGCCCACGCTTGGAACCCTCGGAAGTTGCAAGCAAAACCTCGAACGGACAGCGGAGACCAGCCCCAGCGCGGCTGCCCTCCCGGCGGAAGACCCCCGAATGAAGATCGAATGCGACAAGTGTGCTGCGAAGTATTCCATCGCGGATGAGAAGGTCCGCGGGAAAACCTTCAAGATTCGCTGCAAGAAGTGCAGCAACGTCATCATCGTTCGGGACAAGGGCGTCGCCGCTGATGCCGCCGATGCCGCCGATGGTGCTGATGCTGATGCCGACCAAGGCGCTCCGGGTTGGCACCTCGCCATGAACGGCGAGACCGTGGGTCCGCTTGCCGAAGACGACGTCCGCGCTCGCTACAGCGCAGGCGAAATCGACAAGGACACCGCCGTCTGGCAGGAAGGCTTCGAGGACTGGATCCCTCTGGGAGACGTCTCGTCGTTCGCGGACCTGCCCGATGGTGTCCATGGGGGGCACGAGCCCGCTGGAGCCGGCGGTGCGTACGATGACGGCTACGGTCAGCAGCACGATGACGACGACCCGTTCGCAAACGCGAACCAGGAAGACTACGCCGCCGGGGCTGCAGCGGCGGCCAGCGCTGCGGTGGCTGCAGCCGCGCCCGCCCACGACCCGGGGCAGGCTTCGCCGCGCGTCTCGAACCTGACCGGTCAGCGCAACGAGAACTCGGTCCTGTTCTCCCTGGACTCGCTGCAGGCGTTGGCATCCCCGGGTGCAGCCGCAGCTCGACAGAACCAGCCGACCGCTGGCTCGAATCAGCAGGTCGGAACCAAGGGCTTGGCCACCGCGGCTCCAGGTTCCGAAGGGTCGGGACTGATCGACATTCGGGCGCTGGGCTCGATGGTGGGCAACGACCAGCAGGTCGCTTCATCGTCGGCGGCTCCGATGGCCGACGACGCGGCGCTGCCAAGCTTCGGCGGCAGCGGTCTCGGTGGTCTCGCCGCCGCCCCGCTGGTCATCTCGCCGGTCCCGGAGCCCGCTTCAGCGGCCGCAGCCGCCGCACCTCCGCCGCCTCAGCGCTCCAACGCTCCCATCTACGTGGTGATGGTGCTGCTCATCCTCGGGTTGGGCGGGTTGGCGGCATACATCCTGCTCAAGCCCGAGCAGCAGCCTCAGGTCATCGTCAAAGAAGTCCCCGGAGCGGCCCCGTCGGTTGCAGACAAGGACGAGGACAAAGACGAGGACGAGGACAAGGACAAGGACGAGGACGAGGACAAAGACAAGGACGGAGACGAGGACGAAGAAGGCAGCGAGGACGGCGAGGAGACCGCCGACGCGGACGAAGATGCGGCCCTCGCAGGCGGTGGCTCCAAGAAGCCTCGGAAGACCAGGGGCAAGAAGGGCAGCACCAAGAAGCCTGCCAGCAAGGACCCGCTGCCTGGATTCGACGACCCGCCGCCCAAGAGCCCCACGAAGAAGCCGGCCAGCGGCAAGAAGGGGGACGTCAGCGTCGACTGCATCCTCGATCCCAGCAAGTGCAAGACGGGCGGGAGCAGCAAGAAGCCCTCTGGTGGAGGCGCGAAGCCAGCGGCCGCGGATTCGAACCTGCCCGCGACCCTGACCAGCTCAGACATCCGGGCCGGCGTCGCGCCCTACAAGTCGGCAGCCAAGTCCTGCGGTGGCAAGCACGGAGCTTCGCCGGGCACCAAGGTGAAGGTCAAGCTGTCGATCTCTGGAGCCACGGGGACGGTGGCTTCGGCCGCAGCCCAAAGCCCGCACACCGGCACCCCGCTGGGCAACTGCGTCGCCGCGGCCGTGAAGAAGGCGAAGTTCAAGAAGTTCCAAAAATCTGAGATCGGCGCGGTCTACCCGTTCACGATGTAGACCGAACCCTCGGAACCGAAGGCCCCGCGCTGCTTTGGCACGCGGGGCTTTTTCGCGCCCGAGGGCGTGAACTCAACCCTGCAGTGCGGCGGCGACGGACCGGATCGTCTCGATGATCTGGGCGAGTGCGTCATCGTCGATCCCGAGGTGGAGCACCCAGCGAACCTCTGTGTAGCGGTTCGGGTGACACAAGACGCCCGCCTCTCTCAGTGGGGCGCACAGCGTCTCGGCGGGCGCGCCCACGACCTCGGCCAGGACCATGTTCGTCGCGGGCGGGGAGACTCTCAGGCCCGGCACGTCGGCGAGTGCGGCTGCAAGCTCGAGCGCGCGACGGTGGTCCTCGGCCAGCCGCTCGAGATGATGCTCCAGCGCGTGGAGACCAGCAGCGGCCAGGATGCCGGACTGCCGCATGCTGCCTCCCATCCCGTGTCGCATCGCGCGGGCACGGTCGACCCAGACTTGGTCACCCACCAGGAGCGAGCCCGCCGGAGCTCCCAGTCCCTTGCTCATGCACACGCTGATGGTGTCGGCGACGACGGCGAGCTCGTGAAGCGGGCTGCCGGTGGCGATGTGGGCGTTCCACAGGCGCGCCCCGTCGAGGTGCACGGTCCGCCCGTGTTCGTGGGCCCAGTCCGCGATCGGGCGCAGTCCGGAACCATCTCGGTGCAGGGGCCACGGCACGCCGCCGGCGTCCCCGAGCGTGTTCTCCAACCAGGCCGTGGCCACAGGAGGCCATCCGCAGCTCTCCTCGTTCACCAGGGCCTCGAGTTGCGCCACGTCGTAGCCGGTGCGCCCACCCAGCGGCATGAGTTGGACCCCGCCCAGCGCAGCCGCCGAGGCATCCTCGTGGATGCGAACGTGGGCGGTCGCGTGACAGGCGATCGTCTGTCCGGGCCGCGCGTGCAGTCGGACCGCGAGCTGGTTGCTCATGGTGCCCGAGGGCAGGAAAACGGCGTCGTCCCGGCCGAGTCGCTCGGACACCGCCCGTTCCAGCGCGGCCACGCTCGGATCGTCTCCGTAACAATCGTCTCCGACCTCCGCGCTTGCCATCGCGGCCCTCATCGCGTCGGTCGGTCGGGTGACGGTGTCGCTGCGGAGGTCAAACGTACGGCGCACCCGCAGGCCGTACCAGAGCCGCTACTCGAGCAGCAACTGGTTCGGCTCGGCCGGCGCCGGCATCGTCGGCGCGTTTCCGTCGTCCTCATCCTTGGGCGGAGGCGCAGGGGGCTTGGGCGCCGGTGCGGTTGGCGCTTGCCCACGCTCGCCTCGCACCTTCTTGGCGATGCCCTCGATGAGCGTGTGCGGCAGATGGGTGGGCCCGGCTTCGGTACTGATCTGCAGCTGGGTGCTCACCCGTCCAGACGCATCGGTGGTCGAGAACGCCTCAAGCGCCCCGCGGCCTCGAACCTCGCCCAACGGGATCTCAAAGACGATGTAGCCGGTGTCCGGGTCGCGGTCGACGATCGCGTAGTCTCGGTCGACCCGCAGGTATCGAATTGCCGCGCCCCAGACCTGCTCCACCGGGTAGGGAAGCACTCGGGTTTGCGAGAGTTTTGTGCCCGCGGGCTCGCCGCGCTGGGGCGGCGGACTGGCCGCCACCGGGCCGGTCGCCGGGAGCAGAAGGAACGCGGCGCCCCACAG
>CAYGTG010000088.1:0-14104 GCA_964352485.1 uncultured Nannocystaceae bacterium
CTTCGGAGATCTCCACGCGGCGCTGATGGTCGGGGAACACCAAGCGTGGCTCGAGACTTCCTTGGGATGCCTCGCGAGAGTTCTGGTCCTCGATCAGTTCTCGCGAAACATGTTCCGCGGGCAGCCACGGGCGTTTGCATCCGATGCCGAAGCGCTGGCGACCACCGATCTCGTCCTGGAGCAAGAGACGCTCACGGAGCTGAGCCCCGACGGACAGTGCTTCCTCTTGATGCCCCTGATGCATTCCGAAGATCGAGCCCGACAGGCGCAGTCGATCGCGGAGTTCACAGCTCTCGCCGAACGCGCACCCGAGCAACCCCATCTGGCGGACAACGTGGACTTCGCGCATCGGCACAAGAAGGTCATCGACCGGTTCGGGCGATACCCGCACCGAAACGCCATCCTGGGCCGCACGTCCACGCCGCGCGAGGTCGAGTTTCTCCAGCTGCCCGGGTCCGGGTTTTAGAGTTCTGAGTCGGCGAGGCTTGCGGCGATTGTAGCGACGGTCCCTTTTTTGAGTGTCGGTCCGGGAAGGACGACGTGGACCGGTGTCCTACGTGTGGGGTGGAGACGATGGCGGAACGCACGGTCGAGCAAGGGTTGGTGTTTTCATCGGGGCGACTTCGGCTTCGTGCCCGACAGCATGCGCGGGTGGGCGACCACGCGGCGGCGGCTCGGGCACTTCAGGCGGTGATCGACGTGGCCCCCGAGGACCTGCAGGCCACGCTTCCCCTTGCCCTGCACTATCTACGCTCGGGCCAAACCGTGATGGCGGCCCGGACCTATCTTCACGCCGCTGAGATCTACGCGCGCTTGGGGCAACGGCGACGCGCGCTGACCCTGTTCGACCGGGCCTGCACGCTCGACCCTCTGCAGGTCACCGCACCTCGCTGCAACACGTGGGCGCTCGCCGTCGGAGACGAGCAGGCACAGCGCCGACTGTGCGCGCTGGCGCATCTGCACCGCACGCAGAATCGGCAGCAGTCCGGCCTTGGGCTGCTCCGCTTGGCGGCCGACGTCCGACCCGAAGATCTCAGCACGCTGCGGCTGCTGCTCGACGCCGAGCTGCGCCACGGTGACCGAGCCGCCGTCCAGGACCGGCTGCAAGCCACCGCCGAGACCCTGAAGCAACGCGGCCGAACGATCCAGCTGCTGCAGCTGGCGCAGCTCCTGCTCGACCGATTCCCGCGAAACCTCTTCGCGCTCCATACCCTCGCCCATGGGCTGATCGCCAAGGGCGAGTCACGGCGGGCACTCCCGCTGCTGCTCGCGCTGCAGGGCCGCGAACCGAGCAACCCCGACACCTTGCTCCGGCTCGCTCGCATCCACGCAAGCCTCGGAGAACGCGTTCAGGCACTCGCCGCGCTCGAACGCTTCGTCTGGGTGCGTTCCGCCACCGGACAGCACGATGCCGCCGAGGTGATCGAAGCGGTCCTGACCGGTGCCCAGTCTTGGATGCCCAGCGATCCGGTGTGGCAGTGCGAGCTCATCGAGCTTGGGTTTGGAGCCCCCACCGCGCCGTCGCTGGACCTCGGTGGTGCCACGCTCACCGTACTCCCGGGGACCCCACCACCACCGCCGCTGGCCTCGATTCCACACGATTCGCCGCAAGCGATCTGTGTGCACCATGCGCTGACAACCCCGAGCAACCGGAAACACGCCACGGCCTCGGGCGAAGTGCACGTTCGCTGACCGCTCACTGCGTCTTGGTCAGGCCCAGCGCCTTGCGCATCCGCCGGGCCGACTGGCGCGAGATCGGGACCTCGGCACCCGCCCGGGTCAGGGCGACGAATCCACCGCTGGGTGTGGGGCGCAACATGCTGACCTCGTGCAGGTTCAGCAGGACGCGGCGGTGCACGCGGTCGAATCCCCCATCGGGCAGACGCGCGTGGAGATCGGCCAAGGTGGAGTCGGTCAGATGGGACTCACCGTCGGTCGTGTGCACCGTGACCAGCGCTCCATCGAAGACCGCGTGGGAGATCGATGGCGGATCGAGAAGAACGATTCCATCGCGCGTGACCACCGGTATCCGCGCATACGGGTCCGAGGGACTTGGCTCCGAAGCTCGGCTGCCCACCAGCACGTGGGCGCGTGCACGTTCGATCGCCTTGCCCAGACGCGAGGCCTCGATGGGCTTGAGCACGTAGTCCACCGCGCCCAGCTCGAAGGCCTCCACGGCGTGCTGCGGATGCGCCGTGGCGAAGATGACGTAGGGCGCGTCGGTCCCCAGCAATGCGTGCGCCTCGATGCCCGACAGCCCCGGCATCTGCACGTCTAGCACCAACACATCAATGGCTTCATCCTGAAGCTGGTCGAGAACACCGCGAGCGTCCTCGTGAGACCCCACGACCTCCACCCCGGGGATTCCCTCGAGCAGCCGGGTCATGCGACGCCGGGCGGTGGACTCATCATCTGCGAGGGCAATGCGAAGGGCGGTGCTCATGTGGGGTCCGGTTCGGCGTGGGGCTGCGAGGGAAGTGTCAGTCGCACCAGCGTGGTGTCGCCGCGTGCTTCGATCGAGAACGTCGCGTCGGGCCCGTACGCGTGCTCCAGTCGCTTTTCGACCAGCCGGATGCCTTCGCCGCCGGGGCGTCGTCCTTCGAACGCGCCGGGGTTTTCGACCTCGATGCACACGCCGCCCGGTTGCGCATGCACGCGCAAGTGAACCGAACCACGATGGGAAGCCGCCGGCCCGTGTTTGATTGCGTTCTCGACGACCGGCAACAGAAGCATCGGTGGCAGGTCAACGCGCGGGAGGGGCTCGTCCATTTCCCGCTGCAGCACGAATTTTTCGGGATCGCGGATCTGGTACAGCGCGAACAGAGTGTCGAGCAGCGCGACTTCCTGCTCCAGCGACCACGCAGGCGTGTGGGTCCCGGCCATGATCGTGCGCAGCATCTCGGAGAGCTGAAGCGTCGCCCGCTCCGCAACTTCGCCGTCCTCTCGACACCACTCCGCGATCGCGTTGAGGGTATTGAAAAGGAAATGCGGATCGAGATGGTTGCGCAGGGCCAGCAGCTGCGCGCGCTCAGCCGCCACCGTCATGTCATCGGCTCGCTTTCGCTCCGCGTGCAAACTGCGCTCGAGGTCGATGTCTCTGCCGAGCCCATAGCCGCCCACCAGGAACAGCGCGATCGACACCAGCAGGCTGCTGCCCGAGGTCATCAACGTAGGCTGCAGCCCCAAGATGTCAGGAACGGCCGAGCCCACCAGGGCCACCGTGCCCGCCCCCGCGACCGCATACACCACGAGGCGTCCGAACGGCTCCGTGAACGTACGGCGTCGAGAGGTCTCGCCTTGAAACAGCGCTCGCCACGACAGCGGGGCAAACAAGAAGAACGCCAAGCACATCAGGACGCCCAGCGGCGCGGCCATGGGATCGGCCGAGTAGTGGTCTTGCGCCAGGACCAGCGGAACCGCCACCACCAGAATGGGAAGCAAGCGGCGAGGAGCGAGCAGCGCGAGCAGCGTGCTGCGCAGAAGGGACCGATCGGGCGGCACGACACCACGATCTTGCCCCGAGCACCCTCCCCCTGTCTTGACCGATGCGGCCCAGAATGTGCGGGCGGCACCGATCCGTGTGCGACCGGTCTCAGTCCAGGGCCCGGCGGCGGCGGTTGACGTTGTGGATTCGGTCCGGTCTGCGGCATGCTCATCACTCGCGCGGATGTCCGATTCTCAAGCACCGCCCTCGGGCGCGTCCTTGGCCGATGGCCTGGTCGCTACGTTGGCTGGAGACACCTCGGAGGGTCTCGAGGGCGGGTCGCACGGTCGCGAGGGCGATCCGCTGCGCCGTGGGGACAGCGTGGGGCGCTACACCGTGCTCGACCGCATCGGTTCGGGCGGCATGGGTGTCGTGTATGCGGCCTTCGATCCTCAGCTCGACCGCCGGGTTGCGCTCAAGGTGATGCACCCGGGGTCCGATGGGACCTCGGACACAGCAGGCCGCGCACGTCTGCTTCGAGAGGCGCAGGCGATGGCCAAGCTGAGCCATCTCAACGTGATCACGGTGCACGACGTCGGCACGTTTGGCGAGCGCGTGTTCGTGGCCATGGAGTTCATCGAGGGCTCGACGCTGCGCGACTGGATGGACGCCGAACGCAGCTGGCCAGAGTTGGTCGATGCCTTCGTCCGCGCCGGCCGGGGTCTCGCCGCAGCCCATGCGGCCGGCCTGGTGCATCGAGACTTCAAACCCGACAACGTCCTGATGGGACAGGACGGCCGCGTCCTCGTCATGGACTTCGGCCTCGCGCGCACGACCTCCCTTCGTACCGGGCCCATCGCGGACCAACTCGAAGAGATCCGGGCCGCGAGCAGCTCGGGCGGCGGGGAAACCCGCGACCTCAATCTCACCCGCACCGGCGCCCTGCTCGGCACGCCGGCGTACATGGCTCCCGAGCAGCATCGCGGTGAGCACATCGGGCCGCAGACCGACCAGTTTAGCTTTTGCGTTGCGCTGTACGAGGGGCTGTACCGCGAGCGCCCGTTCGAGGGCGCGAGCATGGCCTCGCTGGCGATCAATGTTCTCGATGGCACCATTCGCCCCGCCCCTCGCGACAGCAAGATTCCCGCCTGGCTGCGGGCCGTCGTGGTGCGAGGTCTGGCGGTCTCGCCGGGGGACCGGCATCCTTCGATGGACGCCCTGCTCGCGGAGCTGCAGCGCGACCCACCGCAGGCTCGCCACCCCTGGCTCGTGGCGGGCATCGCCGTGGCCATCGGCGGCCTGATCACTGCCATCTACCTGGGCACCCGGTCCAATCGGCTCGAGGCGTGCAAAGCCTCCAGTCACACCATCGAACAGATCTGGAACCCGCAGCGCCGCGCCGCCCTCGGGGAACGCTTCAAGGCCGCCGCCGCCCCGTACGCAGGCGCGAGCTGGCAGTCCATGGCGCGCTCCATGGACGAATATGCCAGCGCGTGGACGACCGTGTACGACGTCCGGTGCACGGCCGACGCTCGGGCTCGGGTTCGACGGACCCCGCGCTTTGACGATCCCGGGCTGCTGTGCCTCGAGGATCGAAAGTCGGACCTGCACCTTCTGCTCCAGCAACTCGAGTCCGACGACGGCATCGAAACCTCTGTCCTGCATGCTGCCGAGGCGGTGCAGTCGCTTCCGGCTCCCGCCACCTGCACCAGCGTGCGGCGCAACGACGACTCCGACGAGCGCCTCACCGCTGAGCCTTCACGCCGGGACAAGCTCAACGACGTGCATGCCTCGCTCGGACGCGGCCGCATCGAGCTCGCGCTGGGTCACCCGAAGGCGCAGGAGACTCTGGGCCGAGCGAGCAGCCGTGCCGCCAACATCAACGCCACCGGGCTGCAGAGCGAAGCCTTGCTGCTGGGCGCCAAGGCCATGCTCCAACGAGGCAACACCACCGAGGCTGAGGCGAAGCTCCGCGAATCGATCCTGCTCGCGGCGCAGACCGGTCGCGCGGATGTCGAAGCCGCCGCCTGGACCCTGACGATGGACATCGTCGCGCTGCGGCAAGGCTTGTATGCCGAGGGCGACCGCATCGCGCTCGGTGCACAGGCTGCCATCGCACGCGCGGGCGACGACCCCCTCGCCCGCTCTCAACTGCTCTCTGGCCTGGGAAAGATCGCCCAAGCCGAGGGGTCCTACGACATGGCCTTCCAGCAGTTCACCAAGGCGCTGGAGATCCAAAGCGACCAGCTCCCCCCCGGCGACGTTCGCCTTGCGGCCACCCATGCCTGGGTCGGTGCCGCGCTCGAAGGGATGGGCCGATACAGCGCCGCCTCGGACCACCACCGAGAAAGTCTGTCCATTCGCGAGCAGGTCTTGGGAACCTCGCACCCGGAGGTCGCCCGTTCGCTGCTGCGCCTGGCGTCCTCCATGCAGGGACACCTCGGCCTCGAACCGGTCGAAGGCACGTTGGTGCGGGCACGAACGCTGCTCGACCCCGAGGGAGCGATGAGTCTCGCCAACCTGCCCGCCGCCGGAGGGGAGCCGGCGGTCCCCACCGCGGTGTTCGACGCGATCGAGTATCCCGTCGACCTCGCGCGCTGCCTGGACCAGCTCGGCACGCTGCAGCGCTTGCAAGAGGAGTTCGAACCGGCCTCGAGGTTGCACGCGCGGGCTGTTGCCATGCTCGAGCGAGCGCTCGGCCCGACCCATCGCGACGTGGGGTACGCCCGGTTGAACCTGGGGCTCGCCCTCGCCGACCAAAGACGGCACTCCGAAGCGCTCCCCCACCTGCGGCGCGGGCTCGAGGTGTGGACCAAGACACTTCCACCGGGTCACGCCGAGCTTGGCTACGCGCACCTCGACCTCGCCAACTCCCTGTGGGCGACCGGACAGGCGGAGTCGGCCCGCGAGCACTACGCGCTTGCCTTGGGGGTCTGGGAGACGGCGATGGGAGAGGACCATCCGCTGGTCGCCTATGCGCTCACCGGCCTCGGCCGGACGATGCTGGAGACCGACACACCCCTGGACGCCCTGCCGTATCTGGAGCGGGCGCTCGAGCTTCGAACCGACGAAGCCGAAGACGATCTCAACCTGGCTGAGGCTTCACTCCTGTTGGGTCAGGCTCTGTACCTCAGCGGCAGCGACCAAGCGCGAGCTCGAGACCTGGTGATGCGGGCCCGCAACCTTTCGGGAGCCTACGAGCCGACCGACGACGCCGGCCTGCTGCGGGTCCTGACCGGCGGGGAGTACGAGCGCTTCACCGACCAACTCGCGCCCGCCGGGCTGGGGGTGACCAACCGGTACCGTCCTGAACCGTCCTGAACCAGGGCACGAAAAGGGAAAGACTAATTGGGAAAGATCGACAGCTGAAAGCTGCCGCTCTCCGCGGCAAACGAGTCGACGGCGATGGCCACGGGCACGCCTTCTTCGAGCTCGAGATCGAGGACCGAAGACACGTCGTTTGGGCCGTCATCGTTGCACGCGATTTCGGTGAGGCAGTCGCCGGAGAACACCGCGAGGACCGTGTCGAAGCTCGAGCCCGCGGTCGAGATTCTCCAGCGCCCGGAGAACGGGGGTGTCCACGCATAGACGATGTCCGGCCCTGATCCCGCGCAACTGGGCGCCACGGAGTTGGCCTGCGACGCATCGAGGAAGCCCTCCACAAACACCTCGGGGGCGGAGTCCAGGGTCTCGTTGGGACATAAGCCAGCCTCACTCACCCGCAAAACCCATTCGCCGGATTCGCCAAAGCTGTCGATAACCAGGACCGTGGTCTCGCCCGCGGCCATACCAAAGCCGATTTGAGAGGTGACCCCTGCCCCACCGTCGTCGTTGCAGGCTCGCTCGGGCAGCGCGCAAGCGGGACCCAGCGCGTACAAGATCGTGTCGAAGCTGGACCCCATCGTGTCGAAGACGTAGCCGGCTGCGCGAGGCGCAGTGAAGGAGATCGTCACCTCGCCGCTGGGGGAATCGACGCACGAAGGCTGGAGACGGTTCTCGCCTTGGACGAGCTCGCCCGCGAGCGACACCGGCAGGGTATCGGTCGAAAGGACCTGGTCCGCGCACTCCACCATCGGATCGTCGTCGTCGTCGTCGTCGTCGTCGGGCGGCGGCAGGTCGTCGTCGTCCGGTGGCCCGTCGTCTTCGGGTGGCCCGTCGTCTTCGGGCGGTTCGTCATCGGGCAGTTCCGTATCCGCAACCGAATCGCCCTGCTCGATCACGCGATCGGTACAACCGGCGGCAAGAAGGCAGGCGGACAAGCAGGCCAATCGCGTCGAGCGGACCATCGAACCGGCAGGGTACCGGCCTGCGTGCCCCAACGCGAAGCCCGGGAGCCGGCGTTCCCAGGTCAACGTTGCAATACGCCACACGACGACCGGTGACAGGACATATTCAGGGTTCCCCCACGCGCTGTGCCGAGGGACACGGGCCGGCATCAACCGTTGGAGAGGCCGTTGCGTCGCAAAGCCATCGGGCCCTACTCTGAACCCCGTGCTGCCGACCGCGTTGATGACCGCCATTCTCATGACCGCCTCGGTCGCCCCCACTCACCTCGCGAGTGTCGTCGCGCAGCCAGAGGCCGATCCCAGCTGGGGAGAGGATGGCGACGAGGCTGAAGAACCCGTCGAGGACGCGTCCACGGACGGGGAGGACGCGGTGAGCGAGGACTCGGCCACCGAGGAGGTCCAGCCCGCCGCGCCGGTGCAGCCCGCCGCGCCGATTCCCAACGAACCCATCGCGGCCAAGACCATCGACGACATCGTCGTTCCCGACAACAAGGGCGTTGGTATGATGGCCGCTGCGGGTGCCGTCGGTGTCGTCGGGTGGGGCGTCATGGCGTGGCGAATCGCTCGCATCCGGCGACTGTGCACGGCCGACTCGGTCGACGTCATGAGCGTGTCGCAGGACGACCTCTCGGGCGTGACCGACTCGGCAGCCGACTGCTTCGTCTCTGCGCGGGGCGGAACCGCGGGGTTGTGGGTGCTCCAAGCCGTTCCCAACGCGGTCAACTGGGGCCTCGCCCCGGGCGCCGCCACCATTCGCGCGAGGTATGACGCGGTCCGCTCGGTGAAGACCGGGGAAGTCCAGCGCAAGCCTGGCGTGTACATCGGAAGCGGAGCCGCGCTGCTCAGTGCCGGCGCGATCGGTCGCATCGTGGTCGCGGTGATCCGCATTCGTTCGATCAACCCGGTCAACGGGGTCGCTGCCAACTGCCTGGACGGCGCCGACACCCAAACCGACGAGTTCTTCGACTGCTACGCGAACCGCAACGCGTTGCTCTACGGCATGCACCAGCTCACTTCCGCCTCCGTTGCCGGCGGCGCGGCTCTGCTGGCCTACGGTGTGGTCTACAAGCGAGAGCGACGCAACTACGAGCGCAACTATGGGGCCGAGAAGACCGCCAAGCTGGAGTTCACGGTCGCGCCTCAGCTGTCTTTGGACTACAGCGGCGTCTCCGCGAACCTCCGGTTCTAGCGGCTACGAAGCGTCGAATGCGGGGTCTACGGCCGGATCTGCCGAATCGTAGGGAACCCGGCAGCAACCCCCTGCTAGCGTATTCCCCATGCGCTGGAGCTTGGGGCCATGGATCGCGTTGTCCCTGTCGATCGGCTGCTCGGACTTTGTCGGGACCGACACGGACGGGGCTGCCGCGGACGCCGGGAGTTCGAGCCCAGCGAGCGAGACCTCGACGATCGGCGGCTCGGACCCGACGGGCGCAACGGCGACGACGGACACCGGAACGGCCTCGACCTCGACCACCGGCTCTGCGAGCAACCCCACAGACTCGACGTCGACCACGATGAGTGCAGGCAGCGACACAACCGACGCACCCGCGACGAGTCGAGGCACGGATGTCGCGGGCTCCGAGACGACCTCGAACCCGACGGGCTGCAGCAACGAGATGATGGACGGAGACGAGTCCGACGTCGACTGCGGCGGGTCGTGTCCGGCGTGCGAGTTCGGCCAAGGCTGCGGCGTCGGCACGGACTGCGGCACTGGTTTTTGCGCCCCCTCGTCGATCTGCGGCCTCCAAGAACCTGTGGTCTGGCTGGACGCGCTGGACGACGCCACACTCTTCAGCAACGCCGATTGCAACATGAGTCCGCCGACCGACGGGCAGCCGGTCTACTGCTGGACCAACAAGGGCTCGGCCGGCGGCCTGTTCCTCGACGACGGTCAGCCCAACTATCGCGAGGCGAGCGACGGGGTGGAGTTCGACAATGTCACGATGTTCTCCGACGCGAGCATCTTCGAAGCTGCCCTCGCGGATGTGACGGTCTTCGTGGTGCAACACGAGGTGGACAGCCGCAACTCGTTTGACTTCAACCTCAACCACCCCAACGAGGACGGCAGCCGGTACTCGGCCCACGTTCCGTGGGGCAACTCCACGCGCCGCGTCGTTTTCGACATCGGTGGCAGTGGCGGCGGAGCCCGTGTTTCGACCGCGCCCGACGTGGTCGCCGTCGACGAAACCCACGTGTTCAGCTTTGTGAACTCCGCCGAGGAAGACCAGCGGATCATCTTCATCGACGGGTCGCAGGAGGCCTCCGAAGCCGGGTCCCGCTCGAGCGACGCCGACA
Organism: uncultured Nannocystaceae bacterium; assembly: GCA_964352485.1. Taxonomy (GTDB): domain Bacteria; phylum Myxococcota_A; class Polyangia; order Nannocystales; family Nannocystaceae; genus CAJXVA01. The sequence continues at coordinate 10,006 of CAYGTG010000088.1, forward strand.
TCGTTTCGGTTGGCAACGGCAACCGGGCGGTGCTGCATGAGTTTCGGGTGTACGCACCATCGCCCAGTGGCGTGCAGCGGCGGGTCATCGAAGGCCAGCTCGCGTGTCGGTGGGACCTTCGGGACGAACTCCCGGCAACGCATCCGTTCTACGACGCGGACGGCGCTTCGAATGCCGACTGCCCGCCGGAGCTGTGAGCGGGTTGAAAGTTCGAAGGGAGACGCATTCGCGCCTCCCTTCGAGAGCGATTCAGTCAGTCCCGCGAACGGGGCCGACGTTGGTCTGTTTGGAGTTTGTTTGCATATGGACCTCCTTATGACTCGGGCGGGCGGCTTCTCTGGGGGACGCTCGAGGACGACAAGTCGCCCGACTCCGCGCTTCGACTGGGGCGCTGGCTTGGGCCGCGCCGGTTTGCACATCGCAGGATGCGGATGTGCCCATGGCGGTCCGAGGCCCCTGCCCCCGTGCGCCGCCGCTGAGCCGACGGTCTAGCAGCGACGAAGAGGGCGTCAAGGGGCGGCGGACCCGACCCGGCGAAGAAGACCCGGCCAGTGCGTGCCCAGGGCGAAGGCACGGGCGAGGTACATCGACACGAACGCGATCCAGACGCCGGCGTTTCCGAGGCGGGGGGCAAGCAGCAGGTCGAGTCCGAGATAGATGGCGGTGGCGATCACGGCCGAGGTCCGCAGCGCGCGGCCCTGCGTCGCGCCCAGAAACGCACCGTCGAGCTGCCACGCGGGCACGCCGAGCGCCGGGACGAGCGCGCAGTAGGGCAAGTAGGTCAGCGCCATGGCTCGGGCCTGGGGATCGGCGACCATCCACGTGACCAGCGGCGGGCCGGCGGTGAAGAAGATCAACGAGATCGCGACGCCCAGCGCGAGCGCGAGCTCGCTGGTCACCCGCATGGCTCGGCGGACGCGGTCCCGGTCTCCGGCGCCGACGGCCTCCCCGATCTCCTTCTCCGCCACAAACGCGAACGCATCGAGGACGAAGGCGGCCACGGCGATGAACTGCAGCAGGACCTCGTTGCCCGCCAGCGCCGCCGTGCCGACCTCGGCCCCCGAGTTGACGAACCACGCGAAGCAAAACAGCAGCGCGAGCGTGCGGATCAGAATGTCGCGGTTGGCGGAGAGCAGCCCCCAGAGCTTGTCGCGGTCCCAGAGCTTGGCGGGGGCCCGCAGCGCATCGCGGACCAGCCACGTTCCGAACCCCAGCGAGACCCACTCCGCGATCGCCGTACCCGCCCCGATGCCCGCCGGTCCCCAGCCGCGCGCTCCCGCGAGCCAGGCGTCGAGCCCCGCGTTGACCACATTGAGCACGACCTGGAACGCGAGCAGTGCCCGGGTGCGGCCCGTGCCCAGCAGGTAACCGGTGACCGCGTAGCCCATCAGCGCCGCGGGGGCGCCCCAGACCCGGGCCCGGAAGTACTCCCCGCTGAGCAGCTCGACGTCGGCGGCGGCGTCGAAGGAGGCGAGTGCGATCCATTCGATCGGTTGCGCGCCGAGAACGATGAGGGCACCGATGGTGGCGGCGACGATGAGGGCGCGGAGCAGGTGCGCGCGGGCTTGGGCGTTGTCGTTTGCGCCTTGGGCCTGCGCGACGAGGCCGGTCGTGGACATCCTCAGAAAGCCGAACGCCCAGTAGACGAACGAGAAGATGACGGCAGCGACGCCGACCGCAGCGAGGTCTGACTTGCCGCCGACCCGGCCCATGACGATCGTGTCGACCACGCCGGTGAGCGCGGTGGCGGCTTGGGCGAGGACCACCGGCCACGCCAGCGCGAGGACGGAGGCTCGCGTCAGGCGTGGGGGGGCGGCGGGCATCGGGTTGGCGAGACCCTACACGAGGTGGATCCTTCAAACCGGGCGGCCCACACCATGGGACGCTCCGGCCCTCGGAGGCCGTGCTATCTTCGGTGGGTGAGTGCGACAAGACCAACGGAGGACAAGCGCTCCGACGTGGATGTCACGCTCCTTCACGCGAGCCTCGCCCTTTCCCTACGCGAACGGCTCAGAGCATGCGTGCGTACCGGCCGCATGACGCAGCGATTCCGCCGTGTCCCAGACGCAAGCTGATCAGGAATCGCTCATCGACGCCCTCGTCGCCGGTGGAGTCGAGTTCATCGTCGTCGGAGGCATCGCCGCCGTACTTCACGGCGCGCCGATCTCGACACGCGACCTCGACATCGTGCACGCACGCGATGCTGAGAATGTCGATCGACTGCTGAGCGTGCTGGACCAACTGGGTGCACGAGTGCGGGACCTCGCCGGACGTGATCTGCGGCCGAGCAAGAGCGCGTTGCTCGGGACAGGCCAGAGCCTCCTGACCACTCGGCTTGGACCGCTGGACTGCCTCGGCGCGCTCCACGACGGTCGCGACTTCGATGCTCTCGTGGGGCACACGTGCGAGCTCAGCGACGATTCACTGACAATTCGCGTACTCGACCTACGCACGCTCATCGCCGTCAAGACCGAGGCCGGCCGTCCCCGCGACCTGCTCGTCGTGCCCTTGCTCGAGGCGCTCCTCGACGAGCAGTGAAGCCCGAGGAGGGCGAGCGGCCACATCCGAGAAGGACCGCAAAGACGTCGCTCAGTTCAGACGGGCTGGGACCGGATCTGTTCTGCCTGAGGAAGAGCGGTGAAGAGATGGCCACATACCCAACGCTCCATGATGAAATGCCCCGGGGCCGCACCGTTCTAGCCATTGTTGACCGGCGGGCCGGTTCAGCCTTCAACAAGAAGGATGGCGGCGACCTCGGCGCCTGATCCGGAATCAAGCGTCAAGGGAAAACTCGTGAGACGGCCATCTTTCGGGGCCCATCCAGGAGGAGTAGTGTCCTGCGCGTGAAACGGACGGCTCACGGATGCGCCGCGCTTGCGATCGTGGTGGTTGGCGGATGCTTTCGGCCGAACCCCGTCGCGCTCGACACTGACACTGACCCCGGCGCGGATGCTGAAACGGGGCTTACGGCGGGGGAGAATGGCGATACGACCATCTCCAGTGACACTCAGACCGAAGGCGACGCCACAACCAGCTCTGTCACCACCGCAGACGGCAGCGCGTCAACAACCACATCTTCGTCGGGTGGCGATCCGCAGGAGTGCGATCCTTCGGTAATCCCCTCAGAATGCCAAAGTCCGTCACCGTTTTGCGTCGACGAACGCTGCCAAGCCTGAGGCGAACTGGGTCAGGACAAGTTCTGTGGCGAGGACGCTTCAGGTACGCCCTTCTGCCACCCCGCAGGCGGACAGTGTGAACAGTGCGTCGGCGACGACAACTGTGGCAACGAATCCTGCGATGACACGTTCCTCTGCACCGAGTGCATCTCGCACTCCGACTGCGGCGAAACCGCATGCGACCTCTCCAGCGGCACGTGTATCGACACCAACCTCGTCTACTGGGTCGACGGGACCGACTGCGGTCCACCGGGACCGCCGAGCTCCGATCCAGGATTTGGGTCCGAGAACCAGCCCTACTGCTGGGTTTCGACGGCGCTCGATCAGGTCAGTGCCGGGCAGTCGGCGGTCATTCGGGTCTCGGGTGCAGCCGGGACTCAGGGCGATATCGACGTGTCAGACCGCGCCGATCGAACGCTCGCGTTCTTGGCCGAGGGGACGTGGGTCTTAGGCACCTCCCCCGTTCCGCTCACCTCCGGAAACGGCAACCGAGTCTTCCTTCAAGGCGCGAGCATCGAGGAGGCAACGACGGCCGGACTTCGCTGTGAGACCGGCGGCAACCTGTGGGTCACAGACACAGTCGTCGGCGACAGCCAGGTTGGAGTCCTCGCCGACGGCTGCGCATCTTTGGTCTTGGAGCGCAGCCAGATCCAACAGTCCGGCGGCAACGCGGTCGACGCAACCAACAGCAACGTCCGATTGCTGGCCTCCATGCTGGTTCGAAATGGCTCGACGGGCGGGGGTGACTCTGCGCTCAGGCTCCAAGACTCCACGTTTGAGGTCGCCTACTCCACCATCGTCGGAAACCTCGGTGCGGACGGCCGGGCCTCGATGTATTGCAGCGGTTCGGGTGGGGGGACGATGCGCAGCAGCATCGTCGTCTCCCCGTCTCTTCCCTCCTTCGATTGCCCGATCGCCCAGGT
>CAYGTG010000089.1:0-11744 GCA_964352485.1 uncultured Nannocystaceae bacterium
CCTCGAGCGCGCGCGTTCGGGCGCCCTGGCTCTTGTTGCCGTGAATGGCGGCCGAACTGACGTTGCGCTTCTCGAGGAACTGCGCGATGCGGTTGGCGCCGTGCTTGGTGCGGCTGAACACGAGCGCGCGCTTGATGTTTCCATCCGAGAGAAGCTCGGCGAGCAGCGATCGCTTGTTGGACTTGTCGACGAAGTACAGGTGCTGCTCGATGCGGTCTGCGGTGGCGGAGACCGGAGCGACGGCGACCGACACTGGGTCGTGCAGCATGCTCTCGGCCAGCTCCCGAATCTCTTGGGGCATCGTGGCCGAGAAGAACAGCGTCTGTCGCTTCTTGGGAAGCTTGGCGACGATGCGCTTGACGTCCGGTAGGAAGCCCATGTCCAGCATTCGGTCGGCCTCGTCGAGGACGAACACGTTGATGCTGCTGAGGTCGACGAACCCGCGGTTCATCAGGTCGAGCAGGCGGCCGGGGGTCGCGACGATGACGTCGACGCCGCGCTTGAGCTCTTTGATCTGGGCCTTCTCGTTGACGCCACCAAAGATCACGGTGTGCCACAGGTCGCCCAGGTGCTTGCCGTAGGTCGCGATGCTTTCGCCGATCTGCGCGGCGAGCTCGCGGGTGGGGGTGACCACCAGGGCGCGGACACACGGGTCGTCCCCCGCGAGTTGATCAACCCGCTGAAGAAGAGGAAGGGAGAATGCCGCGGTCTTGCCGGTGCCGGTTTGCGCACAACCCAAGACGTCACGGCCCTGTAGCGCTGGGGGGATTGCGTCTCGTTGAATGGGCGTCGGCTCGGTGTAGCCAGCGTCCGTCACGGCGCGGAGAATAGGGGCACAAAGGCCCAGCGCATCGAACTTCACGGGCGCCCTGTCCCATGGATTGGCCCTCGGGGCAAGCCGATCGCCGTGCGGCACCAGCGCGAGCGTACGGCCGCGCCCCGCGCGGCGGGTGGTCATTGGCTTCGGTCAGGGCGCGAACCCTGCGTTGCGCAGTTCAGACGCCCGCTGCAGCGCGATCGAGTTGCTCGTCGAGCGCGGCGAGCAGCTCGCGATTTCCGTCCTGCTCGTAGCCCGCCAGCTTTTCTTCGCAGCCGGGCACCGCGCGCAGGAAATCGTGAACCACCGCCGGATCGCGAAGATCCTTGGCGAAGCGCCCATAGCCCAAGCGCTCGAGCCAACGCGCGTTGAGGACCTGTTCGAACTGGGCGCGAATCGGCACCGAGAGCATGGGTTTGCGCAGATAGACGCACTCACTCATCACCGTGAATCCACCGCCGGCGACCACGGCTCGCGCGCTTGCGAGGTCGGCGATGAACCCGGACTCCGAGAACGGACGGTGCACGAGGTTGCCTTCGATCAGGTCCTCCTCGAGGTCGCGGTGCATCCCATACACGCGGCAGGGCAGGCCGGTGTCTTGGAGCGTCTGGGCGAGCGTCTCGTTGCCTTCGGCCGTCTGGTAGACCAGCAGGTGCTCGCCGACGCTGCGCGGAGCTTCCAGGATGCTGGGGCGCAGGATCGGTGGGAGCAAGGTGGTCCGCTTCTTCCGAATCGGCGGACGGAAGAAGGAGGTGATCAGATAGTGATTGGCGAAGGGGAGCTTCGACTTCACGAACGCCTTGGCCAGATCGAAGCTGGCCTCGTAGCCCTCGGTGATCTCCTTGGGATGCCGGCACCGGTTGATGACCTGCATGTTGTCGACGCTGATCACCGGAAGACCGTGGGCCTTGGCATAGATGTACGTCCAAGACTCGAAGTCGCTGACGACGATCTCGGGCCGGAAGTCGTGGATCAGCTCGAAGTAGGCCTGCACGTTCTGCGGCACCCCAGTGGCCCCGGCGATGACGTTCGACCACAGCGACTTGCCCATGCGGACCCGGTTTTGCTCGGTGACGAAGTGAAGCCCGTGGATCTCGTTGACGCCCTCGAAGCGGGAGGCCAGAAAGTCCTTGGCCCGCCCCGAGGTCATGACCTGGACGTCATGGCCCGCCGCGTGGAGGTGCTCCAGCACCACGCTCGAGCGCGTTGCATGTCCCATGCCTTCACCCACGACGCCGTACAAGATCCGCACGGCGTCACGATAGCAGGGTGGCTATGGCTTCGGTCCGCATTGCGCGAGGAGACGCGCGCGCTCGTCTTTGGAAATCACCTCGGGCTCGTGGGGCAGGGAGCCGTCTTCGTTGCGGAACGGGTTGGGGCGATGCTGGCCGCGGACTCGGTGCCAAAGCAGACCTGCAGCCATCCCCGCCAGCGTGCCCTTGCCGATCGTGTCGTGCGAACCGGCCGGAGCTGGACCCGTCGCGCCCTTGGCCTGAATCCGAAATTTGACCGGACCCAGGGCGTCCTCGCGAGAGATGCCCGCTGCGTCATGGTCGCAGAACGCTCCAAAGATACTGGCGAAGGGCAGGCCCGGTGACGAGCCACAGTTGGCGATCGGGGTTCGGCAGCACGACGCGAAGAACCGAAGCGTGCCCTTGGGCGAGAGCCGCGCGCATCGAATCTTGTCGCGGCCCGCGGTGATCCGCACCCGCGCCGGCGTTGTTTGGTACAGGTCGGTGCCGCCCACATCGTCGAGGATGTCGTCTTCGTTGCCAAGCCAGCGGGCAAAGGTTTGGCAGTCGACACACATGCAGACGACCCGGCGGCCCACCGATGGGGAGACCGGCTCCACGGTGCCGCGGATGGTGCCGCAGGAGCACTTGAGGGGGAGCGGCGAACTCACGGCCGAAGGGTATCAGCACGCTCACGCTCTGCCGTGGCAGTGCTTGAATTTCTTTCCGCTGCCGCAGTGGCACGGCGCGTTTAGGCCGAGCTTGGGCGTGTCGCGCTCGAACGGCGTGGGGACCCCGTCGCCTTCGGCGGCCTCAGAATCCGGCGGGGACGGTCGGTGCTTTGCGCGGGCCGGTGCCCAGTGGGCGTAGAGCGAGGAGGCTAGGGTGCCCAGCGCAAGGTGAACGATCGCGAGAAGCCGCGGAACATGCGGAACATCCAACCGAGGCCAGTCCACAACGCCGGCCCCGAAACACCACGCGACGGCTCTGCGAGCCCATCGTACGCTCGTGCCGTCGGAGCGCCGAATCCGCAAGACGGGCCGATGAAATAGCGGGAACGCCTCGCTGGTTGCACCCAAGCCTCATCCGCCCACCCACTCGAGGAGCCCCATGGAAAACCTCGTCACCCAAATCAAGCGAGACCGCCGCATCGGCGAGGAGATTCGCGGAATCGTCGCGATCATGACCGGTCTGCTGGCCGTGCTATGGGGAATTGAAGCCATCGATGCGTTTGTTCTTGGCGGAAGCCTCGACACGCTCGGTGTCGCACCCCGGCAAGTCTCGGGGCTTCTTGGCATCTTCGCCGCTCCGTTCTTGCACGGCGACTGGGGCCACATCGCGAGCAACAGCGTTGGCATCTTGATCCTCGGCTGCCTCACGATGCTCGTCGGTCGGCGCGAGTTTGTGTGGGTCAGCCTCGTCGGCATGCTCGTCGGCGGCCTAGGCACTTGGATCTTCGGTCGCCCCGCGATCCACATCGGCGCCAGCGGAGTGGTTTTCGCCTACTTCGGCTACCTGCTGCTGCGCGGCTGGTACGACCGCCGCGTCGGCTCCATCGTGCTCGCCACGGGCGTCGCCTGGTTCCACGGCACGATGATCTTCGGGATGATTCCCGGTTTCGCGCCGCCGGTTATCTCTTGGGAAGGGCACCTGTTCGGATTCATCGGCGGTGTGCTGACGGCTCGCCTGCTGCACAAGCGGGCTGACCGATAGACTCGAGCGTGAGTCGGTCCCGTGTGATTCCCAATTTCAACAGGCTCGTGGCAACGACTTTCTAGACCAAAGCGTCGTTCACCTGATTCGCTAGGATGCAACATGCAATACGCACTTGATGGCGCCCTTCAGCTCGCCGTCTGTATTGCCCTGCTGACTCTTTTTTGGGGCATTCACGTTCTCTTCGTCCGGTGGCGACGGACCGAGCGGACCACTTGGGCGCGTTGGATCGGATTGCATCTGCCACCGCGACTGCGTCGTCGACTCTGGATCTTCCCGGTCGCATTCCTGAGCGCGTGGCTCCTCAATTTCTTGCAGCTCGTTCTGGTCGACGACTTCGCGTCCTTCGCGTCCGAGACTGTCGCATACAAGGTGACTCGAAACTTCGGAGCCGACCTGTTGATCGCCGCCGTCGTCTACCCGTTTCTTAGTTCCGCGTTGACAGAAGAGCTTTTCTTTCGAGGCTTCATCGCGAAACGACTGATCCGGCACCTCGGATTTCACTGGGGCAACGTCCTCCAGTCGGTCATTTTTCTGGCGCCACACAGCCTACTCATCTTGTTCTTCGCCAGCGGTCAGACCGCGATGCTGCACGTATTCGTGGTCGTCACGATTCTACCCATGGCGTGGCTCAGCGGGTGGGCCATGGAGCGCCGCGACGATGGCTCTATCGTGACCCCCTGGTTGATACACAGCGGCGCGAACTTCGGGACGATGATCTACTTTTGGCTGTGGGTCCCGACGACCACGGTCTTGTAGGCCCACGAGTACAGCCGCGATGCGCCGGCCCGGGTCCACGCCCAGCGTTGTGGCGGGCGCCCGTCTGTTCTTGTCGTGCCTGCGTCAGACCGCGCAGAGCGGTGAACTACTCTCGCGCCGTGGACCCGCTCTCCCTTCTGATTTCGGGCGCGCTGATGCTCGTCATCGGTATCGCTTCGATCGAGGTTTGGCGTCGGACGATGAGAATCGCGTTTGGGTGGTTCGCGATCGGTGCGGGGTTGTGGTTCGTCGCCGTCGTCGTCAAGATCGCTGTGGCGCTCCTGGCGGACGAGGCGATCTTGGGGTTCCTCCAGGCGTCCCTGCCACGGGTTGGCTATCTGATCGCAGGCAGCACGTACCTGGGTCTTTGGTCCGCAGTCTGTGAGATGGGGGCGGTGCTTGGCGCCGCGTCTGCCTGGCGGCGACTGGCCACCGATCGCGACTGCGCGGTGGCGATTGGGATCGGCGCGGGCGGGTTCGAGGCCGCCCTACTCGGCGTCCTCTTCATCGCCTTCGCGCTCGTTTCTCTCTTCGGAGGCTCGATGGACACGCCAGCATCTTGGCTCCTCGGACCCGTCGAGAGGTTGATCGCTACCCTATGTCATGTCTCGACGCGGCTGCTGGTCCTCATGGCGTTTGCCCGCGGGCGTCGCTCGCTCGCAGTGTTCGGGGTTCTCCTATTCGCACTGCTCGATGGGCTCGCCAGTCTCTTTCACATTGCCGGCTGGCTGGAAAATGGCGTCTCAGCGTGGTGGGTCGAGATCACGCTCGCGCCGCTGGCCGTCGCCAGCATCTTCATCATTCGTTGGTGCTATGCCAGATACTCGAGGTGGGGCGGAACAACACTCGGGTAGCGCGCGGGAGTTACACCCCATTGCGGAAGGTCGTGGACATGGGGAGGATGGCTCCGTGGAGCAGTACGGGCTCGAGACGCTGATCGACGTCGCCCGCTTCGCAAAGAGAACCCTTCAGTTTTTTCGAGGCAAGTCCGGAACGACCCACGCATCTGCGTGGTGTGGCGGCCGCGGCGTGTGCAGGGCTGGATTCGAGACCGTATGATGGTCGGGCTTCGAGATGGGCCCATCCGTGTGGACCGACCCACGGTCCCACAGTCGGGGGCGTTGTCGCTGTCGCGCGAATCGCATCACGTTGGGGCTCTCCCCCTACGCCCGGACGAGTTGCGCGCCAGGACGTCGAGTTCTGCTCGTGCGCCGGAGAGGCCCGCAGTCGAAGCAGTGGGGAATCATGACGGACAGCATCCAAAACTCCAACGGTAGACAAGAACCGCATCACATCTCCATGCTTCGACCGACTTCGCGCCCTCATCGTCAGTTCGTTCCGAGGCTCATGTTCCTCTTGTCGACTGTTCTGGCTTCCGGTTGTCAAAACACGCCCGAGGAGCAACAAACCAGCGCGGATACGAGCGAGTCCAGTCCGACGGACGACTCGTCATCTCCAACGGGCACCGCAACGACCAATGTGACCACCAGCGCAGCAACCAGCGCAGCAACCGGTGGCACCTCGGATGGAGCTGCAACCGGTCGGGGTGATACCGCGAGCGCCAGTGATAGCGCACAGACGGGTCGCGAGACAACGGCGTCGAGCGGCTCCCCCGAACTCCCTGACCCCGTCGGCGAGGGCACGCTGATTGCCGACACCACGCCCGACTTCATGGCCTCCATCGAGGAGGGAACAACACCGAATGATGTCATCAGCTACGGCGGCACAGATCCGACGAAGGGGGCATGGACATCGGCAACGATGAGCTCGGAGGTCTACGACCCTGCGGATTTCGTAGAGTTCTCTCGCCGTAGCTACGGCGTCTCGGGGTTCGAGACGCACGGCTTCACTCACCGGCAAGGCAACGTTGTCCCCTGGATTGGCAAAGACTGCGGCCGGGTGCAGGCCTCGCCCTCGCTACCCGTCATCCGTCGGTGGACATCCAGTTTTGACGGCTCGGTTCGCCTGACGGGCACGGTTGGGATGGACACCGAGCATCAGTCCTTGGGGGGAACCGGCACACGGGTGAGACTCTACGTCGACGGCGCCGAAGTCTACGCCCGCGACTTGGTTGGGACGGACGTGACTCAGTACAACTTCGACGTTCCTCCAATGGAGGTGGAGACTTCCACCGTGATTGACAGCGTAATCATGCCGATTGACCCCTCTTCGCGAATCGCCAACCTCACGATTCAGATCTACGAGCTGTGAGGAGAGGAGAGCGCGGACGCGAGCACCCGGACGGGAGGTCTCGCCGAGCACCAAGCCAATCCCGCTCGCGGGCTACAAGAGTGACGCTCTGATAGGACGACGACCTCACCGCACCACCCGCGGCTCACGCGGCGCAACCGAACATCCACCTTGTCGAGGCAGGTCAAAAACGACCCACGTATCTGCGTGGTGCGGGGGCGGTGGCGTGCGCAGACCTGGACTCCAGACCGTATGATGGTCGGGCTTTGAGATGGGTCTGTCCGTGTGGACCGACCCGCGGTCCATCAGCCGGGGGCGCTGTCGCTGGCGCGCGAACCGCAACACGTGGGGACTTCCCTGCGCCTGGGCGATTTCTGCAGTCGAGCGGGGGAAAAACATGACGGACAGCATCAAAAACTCGAACGATAAACAAGCACAGCATCACATGGGTCGCCGAGAATTCGTGTCCAGCACGAGTCTTGGCGTGCTCGTGGCGGCCTCAGGCTGCGGCAGCTCGGCTCCGGGCAGCGCCGGATCCAGTGGAGAGTCGTCCGGGGGCATGGCGGGAACCTCTGGGAGTTCGGGCATCGACGGGACGAGCTCGGGATTCAGCGGGTCGTCGGGAGGGTCGACGGGCCTCGACGAAACCTCTACGACGGGCGGACCCCCGGCGTTCGATGTGACGATCACCGTCACGCGGGAGGAAGGCATCGCCCCCGCCGGCTTCATGTTCTCGGCGGAGGTCAATGGCGCCGACGTCGATCGCCCGTTTCATGACCTCCGCTACAAGTGGACGTTTTCCGACCCGGGGAACTACAACCGCCTCCCCGACGACCTGCCGTGGGGAACGGACCGCAATATCGCGTACGGACCCGTCGTCGCCCACGCGTACGGAGCCAGCGGCAGCTTTGAGGTGGTCTGCGAGGTCACCGATGGGACCAACACCGTGCGCGCGTCGAGGGTCGTGATCCTGCGAGACCCCGACGATGTCTTCTCCGGAAGCAACACCGTGTGCGTGTCTTTGGCCGGCGATTTCGCCGATGCGCCCGCGGGTGCGATGACCGCGACGTCGCTCGCTGCGATCCTCGGAGACCTCCAACGCACCGACCCGCTCCGATTGCTGTTCCGGTCCGGAGAAGACTTCGCAGAGCCCATCGGATTCATCGCGGAGTTCGACATCGTGCAGATCGGGGCGTACGGCGATGGGCCCCCACCGATCCTCCGCACGGGCATCAACTTCCGCAACTGCACCGGAGAACTGAGCGTGTGGGGCATCGACTTTGTCGCTGCGTATAATCCTTCTCAGCCCGAGACGACCAGTCCGCCTTCGGGCAGCGCACTCACCCTCAACTCCGACGTTCACTGCACGATCCACGACTGTCTGATCTCGGGGTGGAGCATTGGGATTCGGCCGGGTGATGAGCGCCTCTTGAGCCTGGTCGTTGGCAACACAGCCGTGCGGGACTGGTTCAACTTTGGCCTGCTGCAAGGCGGTGGAGGCTGGGTCGGTCTGGCGGGCGTGTCGATGCGTCAGCACCCCATGACGGAGCGAGCCTCCGGAAAGGGCGAGGTCGAGCCCCCGTTTCATGCCGACCATGGTCCGTTTCGTCTCAGCCGCCCCTCCGCGCCGGTCTGCATGAACCTCGTCGACCTGTTCACCACCAACACCTGGGCCGGCGCGCTCACGACGATGCAGCCCGTCATTCGGTGGAATGCGGGGGGCGTCCAAGAGTCTCAACGACTGGTGATCGACCGCCTTCGAAGTGAAGGAGGGAGGCTCGCCCTCAACGTCAGTTCGTCCGGGGCGCGCGCTGGATCGATGGAGATCATCTTGGACAAGTTCCACCACATCACCACGGTATCTCCCACAACGGCGATGTCACTGGGGTTCGGAGGAACTACGGTGCGCAACGGCGTGCTCGTCCAGCCCGACGTCTTTCCCGAGAGCAGCACTGGCCTGCGCTCGATGATCGGCTTGACCCCGACCGACCCGCTTCGCAGCTATGCCGAGCAGCCCATCGAAGTCTACAGCTGCGCCATCGTCGACCTACGGGGAACCAGCAATGCGGTGAATCAGAGCGGGACTCCGCGGGACTTTTCCCCCACCGAGCAGCGCCCCGAGGGCGAGTACTACTTCGCCAACAACCTATTGTACGCCCCGGATGCGATCACGCCCGAGACATCCGCGCTTCCACTGGACTTGACGCCCCGGTGGGATCCCCGCTACCCGGGCCGTAACGTCGTCGGGGAACCGTTCGACGATCAATACGCCAACCCCCCGTCGACAGCCTCTCTCTTCGCGGCCACCCGCCGCTCCAGTGCAGCGGGGGCCGCGTCGGGCAAGGTCGCGATCGATGACTTCTTCGGGAATCTTCGACCCGACGCCCCGTCACTGGGTGCGACGGAGCCTCTCTGAACTCAGGACTTGCGCTCCGTCCAGGCCACGAGAGCAGCGCGGGACTTGGCTCCGGTCCGCTTGAACGCGGAGCGCAGCAAGGAATCCACGCCATGTCGTGTGATGCCCAGCCGCTCACCGATTTGTTTGTTGGTCAGTCCCGCGGCGACCAGCGAGGCGACTTCCCGTTCGCGGCTGGTGAGCGCGACGCTCCCTCGCGGCCCGAGTTGCGTGTAGCTCAGTCGGAGTTCAACACTCGACCCGAGGGAAATCCGGTCGCCGTCGAGGAGTGGGTGGACGGTGATCGGCGTGCCGTCCACCATCGTGCCGTTCTTCGAGCCAAGGTCCATCAGCGAGATCGAGCGTTCCGTAGCCCGCGTGAGCTGAGCGTGGTGGCGCGACACGCCGGGGTACCGCAGCGTGATTCCGTTCGGACCTGGATCTCGGCCGAGAATGGTAGACCCTTCAGGGATGGGGATCAGGCGCCGTTCGGGAACGAGCAGTTCGATGCAGGGACTTCCTTGCGGCTTCCAGCCTTCGGCATCGATGGGGCTGGTCGCCGTCTCGTCGTCTCCGTTCACGGATGGGTAGCTTAGCAACGCGGTTCAACGCGTGCAGACTCGATTCACCCGGAGGTCAGCGGCCGACAGCCGCGTGCGGACCTCCTCGGGCAGTTCGCCGTTCGGAGGCTCCGCCGAAATGAGGTTGGTGAGCACGCGTGCTTGGGCCGTCTTGCATTGCGCGGCCAGAGCTTCCGCCAAATGAAGCCGTGCGAAGGTCGTCTGAAGGCCTCCGGCGGGAAGTGCCGCCTCATAGATGGCGAGCGCGCCCGTGAATTCCCGTTCGGCGCTCGCAAAGTCCTGGAGTTCCTCGAAGGTTCGCCCGAGTTCCATTCGTAGGGTTGCCACGAACGGGTCCTCCAAGTCTACCGCGGCACGGAATGCGGCCACGGCCGCTTGAAGTTCATCGATTGCCGCCGCCGGTTCTCCTCGGAGCCGTAGGAGCATGCCGAGGTTGTACCGCGCCGTCGCGAGATCCCGATCTAGGGGTCCTCGAGACTCGACCAGCAACGAGAGCGCGCGTTCGAGGTCCGCTCGCGCGTCTTCGAGCTGTCCAAGCTCGCGCCGCGTGCTCGAGAGGTTGATGAGCACCTTCGCGAGCCCGGGGTGCGACGGGCCCAGGTTCTCCTCTAGGATCTTGAGCGCGTGGGCGAACTGGACCTTGGCGTCCTCGAACTGTCCCTGCATGGCGAGCCCGCCCGCAAGGTTGGCGCGGCTGCGCCCGGCAAGAATGTGGCTTGGGCCGAGCGCGCTGGTGCGTAACTCGAGCGCCTCCTCGTACAGCGTCACCGCGTCCTGTGTGCGGCCCTGGTGCTTGCGAATCACCGCAAGGTTGTTCTTGAATCCTGCGAGGTGCTCCGGATTGGAGAGGGAAAGACCCTCTGCGAGTGGTCGGTAGCGAAGACCCTCTTCGGGGCGTCGCAGGACGCTGCCGAACATATACAGGAGACGGACGGAAGCTTCTTGGACGGCGTCCCAACGTCCAGTCGGAACGCCCTCGCGAACCACGTCCTCGTACCGGTCCGCGGACTCTTCGCTTCGCCCGGTCACCTGCAGCAGCCGTGCCTCGAACAACGTGGCGTCCAACAACGCCGGGCGATCGTCGATGCGTGCGGCCGCGTCTTGGATACGTTGATGATGCTCAACCGCGTCCGAGAACCGTCCGGCCGCAAGGAGGGCGTCGCCGGTCGCGAGTTCATCTTCAAGCGCGGCGACGGCTTCGCGTTGGTCCTGTGGCGGCAGAGGGGCCTCTGAGGACAGCGCGGTCGTGTCGGAGCAGTGGCCGAGGTCGGGGAGGCCGACGAGGACCGGAATGGCTCGCTCCACGACCTTCGTCTCGTCTCCAGACAGGGCGGTCACCGAAGCGTCCAGGTGACCGAGCGCCTCCCACAGGCATGCCATCCTCCGGTCGAGTAGGTCCGGTGACTGCTCGTTTCGTACGGTCGCCTCGCAGGCGTCGCGGTACGCGGCCTCCCACGTCCCGACGTACGCGTCGACGATCTGCTGCGACTTGAGCCAAGTGACCCGCGCATAGTCCTTCCCGACGGCGTCGAAGCGTTCCCGCAACGCCGACTGACGAGATTCGTTCCAAACGCGGTCGGGATGCTCCGCCGCGCCGTCGCAACCGTCGTTCGGGTCTCGTATGACCCATACCGCAGCGGCGGACGCGAAGACTGCCGTCGTCCCCAGCGCGATCCCAGCAACCGGACGCCGCTCTCGGGGGAGCTCAAGGGCGTCGAGAAGGGAAGACATGCTCGGCCAGCGGTCAGCGGCCCGGGGCTGCAGACCGCGTCGGATGGCACTCGCGACCGAGGCGGCCACTTCGGCGTTCGGCCATGGAGGAGGACCGGACTGTTTCTCAGCCAGAGCGTTCTCTGCAGGGAACGGACTCTCCTGGCACAGCGCTTCCCACAGTGCGACGCAGAATGCGTACTGGTCCGCGGCGGCGGTCAGTTTCTCCCCCAGGTGCTGCTCGGGCGCCATGTACCGAAGCGTTCCGATGACCGCACCTCGTTGTGTCAGCAGACCCGGACCTGGTGTTGCGTTCGTTGGCAGCTCGCTGCGAGTCTGCACGGTCG
>CAYGTG010000089.1:11754-14102 GCA_964352485.1 uncultured Nannocystaceae bacterium
TCGGTGACCTTGGGTAGCGAGGGCGCGGAGACCAGAACGTTGGCGGGCTTGAAATCACGATGCAGAATCCCGGCCTCGTGTGCAGCCTCGAGCCCCCGCCCCGCGGCGCGAAACATCCGCACGATTTCGGGAAGCTCCGGGTCATTGTCTTCGAGCCAATCCCGAAGCGTCGGGCCCTCGACGTATTCCATGACCAGCACGGCCCGAGGGCAGCTGTTCGACGTCGAACACGGAAACGACGTTGGGGTGTGCGAGCCTGGCCATCGCGCGGGCCTCGGCGACGAGTCTTCGATTCGCGAGATGGGACGTATCGCCCGTGCTGGGTGTGATCTGTCCGTGAAGTCGCTTGAGCGCGACTTCTCGCTGCAAGATCGGATCATAGGCTCGAAGGACGCTGGCCATTCCGCCGCGGCCCGCTTCCTCGATGACCAGGTAGCGCTCGGACACTTCCCAAGAGGCGTCTGTGCGATGCTTCGGGCTCTCGGGTTCGGTACGAGTCTCCGCGCTCGCGGAGTCGGCCGGTTGAGGCGAAGAGTCCGGCGTTTCCCTCATGATCCCCCACCAAAAAGCATAACCTATGGGCCCAGGACACGTCTTCCCGAGTCGGCCGAAAGCACAAAGACAGAAGGGCCGGGGTCGATCGATTCCATGCGAGTTTCGACACGATGCAAGGCCACAGTCTAGGTGCGGGGTCGGGCGAGCTGGTGCGCCCTACGAAGGGAAGCGTCCCAGCTCCGCAGAGTCGCGCGATTTCATGATCACGAACGGGCGATCGATGAACCTCAAGTTAGGGAATCGATGTGCGAGCGTGCGGGTTGGCTTGAGGACGGATGCGCCAGACCCTCGAAACTCCTCCCGCTCGGCTTCTCAACGGGATCGGGATGTTGGCGGGCCTGGTGAGTGTGCTTGCGGCACTGTGCGCGAGTCGACGGCCGTCGCTGGGCATTGACGCTGGGGACGGGTTTGTTCTCGCGAGCTTGGTCACCGTCGGGGCGGCGGCCGTGAGCGTGTTTGCAGCGGGGGCCGGGCTGGTCTTCGCGCGTTCGATCCGGCCCAGCGTCGCGGCGATCACTCTGACGCTGATCGGCTCGAGTATCCTCGCGATCACGAACGACGTCGCACGCTTCGAGATGGTCCTCGCGGCGCTTCCGATTCTGGTGTGGCTTGGGCTCTCGCTGCGGGCCACGGTGCGGGTTCGGCGGGAACCCCAGCTCGACCCGTCTCGGCGAAGGCTCCAACTCCTGGTGGCATGGTGTCCGCCGTTCCTCGGCGCCATTGTGGTCCTCGCGTTCTACGGGGCCCATGACAACCCCTACGTCGACGATGGCTTCGACACCAACCCGGGGAACCAGGCCCCATACTAGTCAGCCGTAGAAAGTGGGGGACGCCTCATACCCAGGCACCATGCCTGGGCGATGAAAAAGTCGGAGGTCATCCCCCATGAGCAAGCGTAAATACCGCGCGACAAAAATCCAAGAGGTCGCTTCTGCCAAGTTGGAGGCGCTCACTGACGAGCGAGTCATCCTGGCCATCGATGTGGCGAAGGAGGACTTCTACGCTGCGATCGTCGATGGTCAGGGCCATGTTCACGAGATCGTGAAGTGGCAGCATCCCGCGGAGTCGCGGGCCTTCCTGCAGCTCGTTGAGCAGCTCGGGGGCAAGGAACGGGTCGAGGTCGTCATGGAGCCCAGCGGGGTTTACGGAGACGCGATTCGCGCGGCCGTCGACCAAGCAGGGGTGCAGGTTTTCCGGGTGAACCCAAAGCGGGTCCACGATGTTGCTGAGGTCTTCGATGGTGTGCCGAGCTTGCACGACGCGAAAGCTGCGACCCTTATCGCCAGGCTCCATCTCGCTGGTGTCAGCGAGCCCTGGCCGCTGGAACCGGAGCATCAACGGCGTTTGGCGGCGATGTTGAGGGTCCTCGAGGTCCATGAGAAGGAGGTCAGGCGCAACCGAAACCGGCTCGAGGGGCTCCTAGCTCGGCACTGGCCAGGAGTGACCTCCATCATGAGTCCGGACTCGGCGACGATGCTCGAGGTCTTGGTCGAGTTCGGTGGGCCGGTCGCACTCATCGACCGCGAGGACGAGGCCCGGGAGCTCATGCACAAGGTCGGTGGCTGCTTCCTGTTTGCCGCGAAGGTCGAGGCGATCATTGAGTGCGCTCGCAGCACCCTCGGCGTTCCCCAACTCGACGAGGAGCTGCAGCTCGTACAAGTGGTTGCATCCGAGGCTCGCCGTCAGCAGAAGGCCGCAAAGAAGGCCCGGAACCAGCTTGAGAAGCTCGCGATGCTCGAAGGCTCAGCCACGAAAGCGCTTGCTCCTGTCGTCGGAAAGTCGACATCAGCCGT